>JAQXNR010000146.1 GCA_029098105.1 Lachnospiraceae bacterium | reverse complement strand
CCATGATTTCCTTCATAACACCCTTTGCCATCTCGTATCCGATGTCTTCTTTGTTGGCTAGTTTCAAAATTGCTTCTTTAATCATACTTCATACCTCCAAAATATAAATATTGCTATGTAATTGCGAAACAAGGTGTTTCTAATACAATAAACATAATTTATATAACATTCGTTTCGTTGTCCTCCCTTCGGTCGGTACAAAGGCACTCATTTATATATAAATTATGTTAATTCAATAGAAATACATGAATTTCGCAATTGCCTATCTCACTATATATTCAGAGCGCATTGTCTCCTATTTTATTATAGCAGAATATGTCGTATCAAGAAACTGAAATTTATTCAACTTTTGCAAAAAATAAATAGAGCCGGTGAATATACCGACTCTACCTCTTATATCTATTTTACTTTAACACTCTTTTTCGAAGACCATTTTCCATAAACCGTTTTTCCACTTACTTTCTTATAGCCACGCACCTGAACATAATAGCGTTTACGGCTGCTCAACTTTTTCACTGTCTTACTTCCAGAATAACCACTCTTTACTTTAACGGTTTTTACACCTTTTTTAAACTTTTTGTCCTTAGAATATCGTATCTGGATTCCATCCGCATAGGAAACTCCCCAATATCTTACAGTAAGTTTCTTTTTACCGGACAGTAAATAATAGATTGAGCCCTGATTCAAAGTTAACTTATTTGTATAACTATCCTTATAGGAATATCCACATTTCTTACAAGTGTGCTTTGTGTACCCCTTGCTCAAATAGGTAGCAGATACATAGGTGTTCTGGTAATCATGAGTACAAATGTCCGGTGTCAGCGTATACCAGGAAAGAACATATCGACTCTGGCGTGAGGAATTACACATCTTAATAAAATAAGTACCGGCACTCAAAGTATAATCATAAGTATTCGTATCCGGGGCAGATTCTGTTCCATCAATCCATGTATCATCCGCTATACGTTTGGACAAATCACTGTTATATAAATAATAGTCTACATTTCCATATGCAACTACTTTCACAGAATAATATCCTGTGGAAGGCACGGTAATCCGATACCAATCCTCAGAATCTGTCACGGTAATGGCTCCTGTCATCTGTGTACCCATTCCCAAATCAAGCGGCGCATCAAAGGAATTTGCTCCCTGATCTGTAGTATTCCAACTGGTAAATGCACCATACATCTTATATCGGCCTGTACGGTAACTATCGACTGAAATATAATAGGTACCGGCACTCAGTCCC
This sequence comes from Lachnospiraceae bacterium, assembly GCA_029098105.1. Lineage (GTDB taxonomy): Bacteria > Bacillota > Clostridia > Lachnospirales > Lachnospiraceae > NC2004. The sequence goes on along the minus strand of JAQXNR010000146.1, from coordinate 33,168 downwards.
CAGGAATATTCATTCGTATCCGGGGCGGTCTCTGAGCCATAATCTGCCTCGCCATCGGAAAGTCTATTTGACCAATCCTGATTATATAATTTCCAGTTCAAATCACCCATATAGGACATAATCTTAAAGGTAAATATACCATCAGAAGGAATCGTAATCCGGAAATAATCTTCCTTATCCGTTTCGGTCATTTTATAATCTGTACTCCAATTACCATTCAGTGGAAGATCCGTTGCCAAACTAGAATAATCCACCGCTGCTTTTGCAGTGTTACCGGTACATATAAGTGTCGACATCATTGCTACCGCAAGAATCACTGCAAGAATTCGTTTCTGCATTTTTTTCATAAATTGTCCTCCATATTCTTAACCCAATATTTTCTCAATATACCCACCATAAAAATACTCTATTTTAGATTTATCATACCCCAACTAAATTGTCAAGAAAACATGGAAATTTTCTCCAGCATTCCTCTGTCTTATTCCTCTCCCGGATACACCAGCCCCCACTGCCTCCGTATTGCATCCATAATCTGCATCATTTTTATACTCAGCGCATGAGGCATCTGAGGACATTCCAATGCTCCCTGTTCCAATGCCCTGCGGCATGCTTCCACCTCATATTCATAACCACTGATTTGTGGCTCTGCCTGCACTTCATGAATGCAATTCTGATGGCTGTCATATACCCGAAACGCCTCAAAACAGTTGATATTGTCCACTTCAATATACCCCTTAGTTCCGTAAATCACCCCCCGCCGGTCCGTATTACAAAGCATGCTGGAATACAAATCTGCCAGCGCACCATTGCTGTAAGTCAGGGTAATGTTTTCCTGGGCATCCACACCGGATGCCAGCCGGACGACTGCCGTAGAAATATACTGGATGTCATAGCCCAACACCATCGTAGCAAAGGTCAACGGGTAAATTCCCACATCCAACAATGCTCCACCTGCCAGAGCCGGTTCCACCAGACGCTCCTTGCTCGTCATCTCATACCCAAGATTGGCACTTACTGAAACTACTTCTCCAATCCAATCCTCTTCCAGCAATTTCTGTAATTTTTCTGCCATTGGCATAAATCGAACCCACATTGCCTCACACAAAAATACCTTTTTTTCCTCTGCCAGACGAATTAATTCCTGTGCCTCTGCCTGATTTACGGTAAATGCCTTCTCTACTAAAACCGGACGCCCCTGTTCCAGACACATTTTTGCATGTTCAAAATGATAGGAATGGGGAGTCGCTATATAGATTAAGTCAATCTCTCCATCTGCCGCCAAATCCGCATAACTTCCATACGCCTTTTTTACCCCGAAGCGTTTGGCAAAATTCACTGCCTTATTGATGTCCCGGGCTGCCACCCCATATAGGGTAACATTCTCCATCCGGCTTACCGTCTGTGCCATCTGCTGGGCAATTTCTCCCAATCCTAAAATTCCAATATTCATTTACTTCCTCCAGTTTATTCTTCTCTGTTCTATAAACTCCAAAAAAGAGGGTGGCAGTGCACCCTCCTTCTCATCTCCTTGCGTACAATATATGTCAGAATCCGATTCAACTGCCAAACATCTTATTGATGAAGGATTCCTGGCTATGTACATCCATCTTCTGGGCATATAACTGGTATAAATTCAGCAACTGCTTCTTATTCCGCTCAGAAACATACTGCTCTGTATCCACATCCTCCAGACGATTGGTCAGACTGCTCAAATTCTCAGAAGCAATCGTATTATATGCTCTGGCACTGTCCAGCACATTCGACTGGGCTCCCAGAGAAGCCCGGCTCTTATTGACTGCCGCAATGGCATTATCCAACTTCGAAATATCAAATTCTCCCATCACACTGAAATCTTCAATTCCCAGTGTCTTAAGAGAGGTATTCTCAAACTGGATGGACATCCCGGAACCATCCGGATTCGTAGCCAGATTCGCATCTGCCATACTGCCGTCAAATAATTTCTTCGTATTAAACTCTGTATTCCTGACTGCATCTGAAATTCCCTGCTTAAGCTGGTCAATCTCATCCTGCATTGCCTGCTTGTCATCCTGAGAATACACAGCTGAATTGGAAGCCTGTACCGCCAACTCCCGCATCCGTCCCAACATATCGGTAACATTAGAAAGGGCACCATCTGCCACCTTCAACATATCCTGTCCCGCCCGGGCATTGTCGGTACCCACATCCGTTCCCCGTATCTGTGCCTTGGCATTCTCATCTATCGCAACCCCAGCAGGATTGCTGGAGGAATTCACCTGTCCTGTAACCAGTCCCCCAGCGTAACTGTAATTAGAACTGGACCCCGAAATATTCATACTATCACCCTTTCCTTACGGATATTCTGTATTCAGACTTCGTTATAGTTATTTTAATTATACCGAAAATCGTTTTTTACGTCAATGTCTTATGACAAACTTTAAAAAAAATGCTATACTGGTATTACACATCACTTACTATGGAGGAAATTATGAACCGCAAAGAAATCAATGAAATCAAAAAATTATTCAGCCAGGAGAACAGTTGCATCACAAGAATCTGCGGTTGCTTCGTGGATCCGGACAAAAATAAAAAAGTAGAAATCAAAGATGCCTTTCTCTCTCTGGAAGAGGAGGCACGCTTTAAGTATTTTGACATTTTCAAGAAAACCATGTCCGGCACTCTGGGCAAAAATTTAATCAATATGGAGTTTCCCGGAGAGGAAGAAGAAAGCGAAGAGGGCTCTCAGCGTTTCCTAATGGAACTTTTGAAAAGCGAACTCAAAGATGAAACCCTCATTGAAAAATTCTATGACAAAATCATTGACACCTATGATTATGCCGGCAATTACTATATTATTCTAATTCATAATTCCTATGACATTCCCAGTATCACTTCAGATGGTATGGGTATAGAAGATGCGTCGGACTATGTCTACCAGTTTCTTATGTGCAGCATCTGTCCCATCAAGCCCAGCAAACCGGGATTATGTTACAATGCGGTCACCAATAATATCGAAAACAGCATCCGAGACATGATGGTAGAGGCACCTATGCTGGGTTTTGTATTTCCTGCCTTTAACGACCGCAATACAGATGTCCACAATCTGTTATACTATTCTAAAAATGCGGAGGACATCAGCATCGCCATGACAGAGGCGGTACTGGGCTGCCACGTTCCTCTCCCAGCAAAAGAACAGAAAGAAACGTTTAATCTAATGATTGAAGAAAGTCTGGGGAGGGAATGTGAATTTGACACGGTAAAGGCAATTCACAATAATCTGAATGAACTGGTAGCAGAAAAAAAAGATGCACCGGAACCTCTGGTACTGGACAAAACGGAAGTGAAAGGCATCCTTGCCAGCAGCGGTGCCAGTATGGAACACATTGAATCTTTTGAAAAAGAGTACGACCAAACGATTACCCGGGATACCCCGATTATGGCAACAAACGTATACAATCCTCGCAAATTCGAAATTAAAACTCCGGATGTTACCGTAAATGTAAATCCGGAGCGTACCGATTTGGTGGAAACCCGAATCATCGACGGAGTTCCCTGTCTGGTCATTGAATTAAACGACGCGGTAGCCGTAAACGGAATCCGCTGTCTTGCCGCCAATCCAAAAGAAAACCGGGAAACTCCCGAAACTTTGTAATACGGAGGAAACACAGCATGGAAATCTATATTATTCGGCATGGAGAAACCTATTGGAACGAAAAGGGATTGTTTCAAGGCAGTGCCGACATTGAATTAAACGAAAATGGTCGGGAACTGGCAGGCATTACGGGAAGACAACTGGAGCATACTCATTTTGACATAATTTATTCTTCCCCTCTGATTCGTGCCTACGAAACCGCCTGTCTGGTGCGGGGATACCGAAACATCCCCATCATCCGGGATGAACGTTTAAAAGAACTGAATTTTGGAATTAACGAAGGGAAACGGGCAGAAGACTTATTTGCTGATGAATCCCATCCCTTTCATTACTTTTTCCAGCATCCGGAGTTATACCAGCCAGTAGAAGGAGGAGAGACTCTGGAACATATATGCCAGCGTACCAGGGAATTCATGCAGCAGGTTGTGGAACCAAAAGAAACCGAGTGGGAGCGGATTCTAATCGCCGGGCATGGTGCCATGAACAAAGCCATTATGTGCTATGTCAAACAGCATGACCTTTCCCAATACTGGTCCGGCGGTCTGCAGCAGAACTGCAATGTAATCATTCTCTCTTTCAAAAACGGTCATTACGAGGTGTTGGACGAGGGACGTATATATTATTAAGACATTACAACCGTTCCAGTTGTCCCATCAGCCATTCCAGAATGTCCTCCTGGGCACGGTCATATTCCAGTTCATTGAGAATTTCATGGCGGGCACCTTGGTAGAAAATCAGGTCCACTTCCAGAATACCTTTTTTGCGGTATTCCTCTACCACCCGTTTTACTCCCTTTTTGTACCCTCCCACCGGGTCCGCATCCCCGGAGGCAAAAAACATAGGCAAATCCTTTGGCAGTTTTGCAATATTCTCTGCCTTCTCAATGTACCAGAGGGTATCGAACAGAGTCTTATACCCATTTACCGTAAAACGGAACGTGCAGAACGGGTCATTGTCGTATGCCTCCAGAATCTTTTTGTCTCTTGTAACCCATGCATGCAGAGACTTTTCATCCAGAATTCGAAAATTATAAGTTCCAAATGCCAAAAACTCCATCAAGAGACTACGGCAGTGGTCACCTACCGTCAAATGCAGCAATGTCAGCACAGTATACGCCATGAGCAACACTGGTTTGGGCTGGTATCCGGTTCCCAGCAACAGCAATCCATCCAGTTCTTCACCATAGGTCATGGCATACCGCCGCGCCATAAAAGAACCCATGCTGTGTCCCAGCAGAAAAAAAGGAAGATTCGGGTAACGTTTTTTTACATAGCGGGAAACCCGGTGCAAATCCCGTACAATCGCAAGACTGCCATCGGGAGAGTCCATATACCCCAATTCCTCCTCGTCTCTGGCCGTCTTTCCATGTCCCAAATGGTCATTTCCAATCACAACAAAACCCTGTTCTGCCAAAAATGTGGCAAATCGGTCATAGCGGTTTACATATTCAATCATCCCATGAGAAATCTGTACAATCCCAATCGGAGTTTTCGTTTCTGGTGTCCATAAAACCGTGTGAAGCTGATTTTTCCCATTTGTGGAAGGAATTGTAAATTCTTTTTTTGCCATAAAATCTCCCTTTCTAACTGCGTTCCTATATTGCATTTCCTGTTATATCAAAAAATGCTTTTTTTCCCTCAAAGAGTATTCGCCCGGTCTTTTATATTTTTCTGGAAATTAATCACATCATGGTCATACTCTGTGTCCATATAAAGCGAGCGAATCATAAAATCTGCCGAAGCCTTATTCACCGCAATCGGTATATCGTATACCTGGGCAATCCGGGTGAGTGCTTTTACATCCGGGTCGTGGGGCTGTGCTGTCAGCGGGTCGGAAAAGAAAATGACAAAATCAATTTTCCCTTCTACAATCTTTGCCCCAATCTGTTGGTCACCTCCCAGAGGCCCGCTGTTATATCCCCGTACCGGCAGTCCGGTCCGGTCTGTAATCATCCGCGCGGTCGTGCCTGTCCCACAGAGAAAATGATTTTTTAATATTTCTCTGTTTTCCTCACACCAGGAAATCAAATCCGGTTTTTTCCCGTCATGGGCAATCAGCGCAATGCTCTTTTGCTTTCCAATCGTCAACGTAATATAATCCTGTTTCATACTAAATTCCTCCAATTCATCTATTCTACTGTTTACTGGTTACTGTCCCCCATCCTCTACCCGGGAATCGTTCAGCAACTGCATCTTCATCTCATAATAATCCGGTGTCATATCCATGTAGTGCAGATGAGGGTATTCAAAGCGCTGTTCCTCCTCCCAGATTTCTTCACTGAGTTGTCGTCTTACATAATCTGCAATCTCCTGCAGGGAAGGACGCTTCATTACACATTTTCCATTCTGAAACACCGGCTGTTGCAATTCAATCGCCCGACAATTCTCAAAAAAGCGATTTTTCCAAGGTTTAATCGGATCCACATAGCGGAAGGGCTGGCTCATATCAATCTCCTCCTCCGCCTTTGCAATCATATCCGCAATGGCACGCCCCTCTTCATTAATAATCCGGTATACCTTTTTGCGACCGGGATTTGTAATCTTCTCCACATTCTCTGACAACTTAATACGGGGCTCAAATACGCCCTGTTCCTCCACTGCCGCCAGTTTGTAAACGGCTCCAAACACCGGCTCCGATTTCGCGGTAATCAGCCGTTCTCCCACACCAAAACTGTCCACACAGCCTCCCTGATTCAATATAGAAGTAATCGTAAATTCATCCAGACTGTTGGAAATAATAATCTTACAGTCATCAAGCCCTGCCGCGTCCAGCATCTTGCGGGTCTTTTTCGTCAAATATGCCAAATCGCCACTGTCAATGCGGACTCCCTTCAAGCGCTTCCCCATCGGTTCCAGCACTTCCTTTGCCACTCGTATGGCATTGGGAATTCCACTGCGAAGAACGTCATAGGTGTCCACAAGCAAAACCGTAGCATCCGGGTAGGTCTGGGCATATTTTTTGAATGCGGTATATTCGTCCTTATAAAACATGACAAAACTGTGTGCCATCGTACCACTAATAGGAATATCAAACATCTCTCCAGAGAGTACCGTCGCAGTGCTTACGGCTCCGCCTATAAATGCCGCCCTTCCGCCGTAAACCGCAGCGTCCATATTGTGGGCACGCCGCGCTCCAAAATCAGAAACCGCCCTTCCCTGTGCCGCTTTTACAATCCGTCGGGTCTTTGTTGCAATCAGAGACTGGTGATTAATTTGCAGTAAAATAGCAGTCTCAATCAACTGGGCATCAATAAGCGGTGCCACTACTGTGAGAATCGGTTCCCCCGGGTACATTACTGTTCCTTCCGGGAAAGCATACAAATCCCCTTGGAAAGAAAACTGCTCAAGGTACTGCAAAAATTCCTCACAAAACATATTCTGGGAACGAAGGTATACTATATCCTCCTGAGAAAAATGCAGGTTCTCAATGTATTCTACAATCTGCTCCAACCCGGTAAAAATGGCAAAGCCGCCGTTGTCCGGATTCTTCCGGTAAAACACATCAAACACGACCCGGGTATCCTTGTCCGCATCCATAAAATATCCATTACTCATTGTCAACTCATAAAAATCCATCACCATGGAAAGGTTCCTCTCCATATTCTGTGTCTTCTTCATGCTTGTCCTCCCAAACTACTCCTGCTTTTTCTCTGATTATATTACTTTTTTTATAAAAAAACAGTAGTTTTTTGCAGTTTTTCCCATGTAAAAATCATTTTTCTTCTCTATTCCTGTAAAGACACCGGACCAACCAGAACCTGACGGGCAACATACAGGGACAAATCTCCCCGGTTTGCCACATACCATTTTACAAGAGACACGGAAAGTCCATCAATTTCCAGAGCAGTGATACACCGGGGATGAACACAACTTCCACAGTTCATATAACTCAAATCTTCCTGCACCAACCGGGGACGATGGGTATGCCCGGAAATCAGTAACAGATTATTTTCCTCTGCCCAATGCTTTAATCTCTTTTCCAGTTTTTGGCACTTCTCGTAATTTCGTGCCGCAGAAGTTGGGTCATTCACCCCCATCTGTTCCAAGGGACGCCATACATACCGCACAAGAAATCGCGCCAACCGCCAGCAGACCAGATTCAAAAAATCAACCTGGTGCCCATGTAACAGTAAAATCTCTTTTTCTCTTCCTTTCAGAACAAGAGCTGGCAGCCGGCTTTCCCGCAACTGCCAGTCATGATTTCCTGCCAGATGGTAAATGCGCTTCTCCTTTTCAAAAAGGGAAAACAGCCAGTACACATCACTGTGACATTCCTCAATCCGCTCCAAGCATCGGTTTTCCCATAGTTCCTCCCCATCTCCCAACTCCAAATAAGTATACCCCTGGCGGTAATAATGCTGCATTGCGGCAAAATACAAATGCTGGTTTCGCAAAAAATTGTCATAATGATTTCCCATCCCCCTGTGACAGTCACTCATAATAATATAGCGGCTGCAGGAATTCAGAGGAAGCCGTTTGCCTTCCCGGTATAGTTTTTGCAAATAGCACTCATACCATTTCATTTCTTACACCTTCTGCAACGTCCAAAATGTTTTACATAGAATAGACGTCTGACACAAATCGGCAACTGGTAATAGAGAAACAAAATTTTATCCACCGTCCTGTAAAAAGGACGGGTAACCAGATGAAACAGACTGACACAACATCGGTTTTCCCATTGGGCAATACGCCTTCTGCACTGCTGCCACCGGTTTGTAGAAAAGACCGTTTCCTTCGCAAAATCCACTGTCACCCAAGTACAATTCCGCTCCAGTCCGGCAATTGGGTAGCCTCCTTTTTTTAACCCTCCAACAAAAGCCATTGCCATATCCACATCCGGGAAAATAATACGCAGGCGAAGCCGCAGTTTGGATGGCTCCTGCCAGACTCCCATACGGAAAGCCGCCAGCCACCAATGCTTTTGTCCCCATGTATAACACCGAGTTCCGTCGTCATATAATACGAAGGACAGGTCTAACAATTCCGAATCCGTTACCGCCTGATAATGGGTGGTCTTTCTCTTTTCTTCCGGAACCAGATAATTCACATTGTACACACCAATTTCTGACCCAATGTTAATTCCATACTGCCCCTTCCAGAATTCAATCAGCCAGGATTTGCCCCCATAATCAAAATATACGGGAAAACAGTCATACACCATGTGAAACCGGGATGCCATTTTGTCATAGAGCCACTCATATCCAAACCGCCGCTGCCAGGCATCAATCCGGGTCAGAAAAATATCCTGGGACGGCTCATAGTAATATCCAAATTCTGCCGCCAATTCATTGATTTTTCGCACTCTTTGCAACGGGGTCATCTTCCATACCTTGCGGACTGCACATTTCCATCGCCCAATCAGTAAAATGCCCAGTACTAAAAGGATTGCAAACACAACCACCAGAATCTTCATACTTTTACTCCCTACATTCCGTTATACCATTTAGGTAATTGCGTAATGATTACAAATACACTGTTTCACAATTGCCTAAGTTATACCATTATACTATGCAGAAATCATGCGACAGTGCCAGAAACGGCATTTCCTTAAATTTCGGTTTACAATTTCCCGATAAGCATGTTAGGATATTCCCAAAATACAGTTGATACTGACAAAGGAGTCTTTCTATGACGATTTATACAATGACCCACAAACCTTTTACCCCGCCCCCAAACCCGCTGTACCAGCCATTACAGGTGGGTGCTGCCCTGCACGAAGATCTGGGCTACCTGCGGGACGACCGTGGAGAGAATATTTCCAGCCAGAATCCCTATTTCAGCGAACTGACCGGACTTTACTGGATCTGGAAAAATGATTTTCACTCTGACTACATTGGATGCGTTCATTATCGCCGTTACCTGTTGAATGAACAGGGAGCCCTCTACACTAAAGAAGAATTACAGGAACTTTTAACTCACTATGATTTGGTGACCACGAAACTGCTGACTCTCCCCCACCCTTATTACGACGCATTTGGAGACCGGCACAACAGCCGGGATTTAGATGTGACCGGAGCGGTCATAGAAGAACTGGCTCCCGCCTACCAGGAAAACTACTGGAATCTGGTCCATAAAACCCGTACCTATTTCGGGAATATGCTGGTCACCTCGAAAAAATGGTACCACTCCTATATGGAATTTCTATTTCCTATTCTGTTCGAAGTGCAGAGACGGATTGACATCAGTGAATACGATGGCTACCAGAAACGGGTATTTGGCTTTTTGTCAGAATTTCTGCTCCAGGTCTTTACCACTACCAACCATCTGAAAGTAAAGGAATCCCATGTGGGAATGGTGGGGGAAAAAGCAGAGACAAAAGAGTTAAAACAAGAGTTGTCCCAATTCTTCCAGCAAAAAGACATTGCAGGGGCAAAAGCCTGTTTTCTTCAACACTACAACAAACGTCCGGATATTCTCATGGAAGCCTCTGATTTAGACCAGGAATGCCGTCTGGCAATGCAGGCAATCACCAGTATGGAATGGCAGGAAAGGGAATACGGAACATGCCGCCTCTCAAAAACAACAAATTTTACAGAACTGATTTCTTTTTACCGCAACTTAAACCGGATTGCAGCCGCTCACAAAGATGCCCGCTCCCCTTTGGAATTACAAAAAAAACTGCTTCCTGAGGAAGTAGAATTCCTCAAAAAGCAGCAGGTTACTCCAGTTGAACTGGAAATCGCCTTGATGTTATTCCGCCAGTAATGCAAATACTTTTCCCGGCTGGTACTAATAATTTATAATTCCAAATTGTGCCAGTGTATAAAAAACTAAAATTGTAATTAAAAATACAGGAGACACATATTTTATCATAATCCGGTACAAACTGCGCCGTGGGAAGGACTCACCATTGCGGGTAATTTCCTCCTCCAGAGGTTTCGTTCCGGTTACCCAACCTACCAGAATACAGGTTCCCAGCGCTACAATCGGCATGAGAATACTGTTGGTAAAGAAATCAAAGAAGGTCAGGAAGTCCATACCGAGAATCGTAATATGGGACCATACTCCATTTCCCAGTGAAGAGGGAATTCCCAGCACCACACTGACTCCAAATAAAATGAAACATGCCTTTTTGCGGGAAACATGCCGCTTGTCCATAAGCATGGATGTGGTTGCCTCCAGAACGGAAACGGAACTGGTCACCGCCGCAAAAAATACCAGTATAAAGAACAGAGCACCAATTACCTGTCCTGCCGGCATCTGGTCAAAAACCTTCGGCAGTGTCATAAACATGAGTCCCGGTCCACCGCTTTGAAGCCCCGCTTCTCCGCTAAATACATATACCGCCGGTATAATCATCCAGCCTGCCATCAGCGCAATTAAGGTGTCAAAAATTTCAATCTGGTTTACCGATTTCGTGAGACTTACCTCTTTTTTTACATAGGAACCATAAGACACCATGATACCCATGGCAAGACTCATGGAGAAAAACAGTTGTCCCATAGCAGCACATAATGTCTTGATGGAAAACTTTGAGAAATTAGGAAGAAGGTAATACTTTAGTCCCTCTCCTGCCCCATCTATGGTCGACACATAAATACAGATGACAATCGTAATCACGATGAGCACCGGCATTAAAAAACGACTGACACGCTCAATTCCCTTTTGCACCCCGCCCAGCACAACCAGCATGGTAATTGTTAAATAAATCAGGAAAAAAATAAGCGGTGTCCATTCCTGTCCAATATAATTCCCAAAATAACTGTCTTGCGCCGCTTTCTTTCCGGCTCCGCCCAGAAATACCATCATATATTTCATAACCCAACCACCAATCACGCAGTAATAGGGCAATATAATCAGGGGAACCAGTCCGGCAATATAACCCAGAACACCAAACCGGGGATGTAACTGGGTATAAGCGGTAATGGAACTTTGCTGGGTTTTTCTTCCGATTGCCAGTTCTGTCATCAACAGGGCAAAACCAAACGTAACCGCCAGTATAATATAAATCAATATAAAAATTCCGCCTCCGTATTGGGCTGCCAGGTAGGGAAAACGCCACAAATTCCCCAACCCCACAGCACTTCCTGCTGCCGCCAGTACAAATCCAATCCCGCCTGTAAAATTACCTCTCTTTTCCTTCAAAACAATTCCTCCTGTTTTTACTTAACTCTATGCAGCGAAGACTGCTAAAATTCTCCCTTGACCTCCTCCACAGCTCGCACAAACCGCTCATACAGTGCCTTGTCCTCCACAGAGGCTCCTTCAATCCGGCATTCTTTTGGCACAAAACCTCCTGCCATAGTAAAATGACCGCCACCGTCACCAATCCCTTTCAACGCTTTCATTGTCAGGTCTCCGGCATGCACCCCCGGCTCCTCACTGCGGACGGAAAATTTCAGACCGCCTCCCCGTTCTGCATAAATCACAGCGATGGTTACCGCATCCAGTTTCAGAATAAAATCGGAAACCATAGCAATCAGGGCATCCTGGCAGTCAAACGGAATTCGCGCCAGCCCAATGTAATCATATATCTGAATATTTTCGATTGCCGCTCCATAGGCGCGCAAATCCTGCAATTCCATTCCATTGTTGTACATACTCTGCACCAGACCGACATCCGTATAGTCAAACAAATAATCCATCATTTCAATGTCCAATTTGGTAACCCCGCGATTCATGGAATCCGTATCCATCTTCATTCCATAATACAGTACCGATGCCACCTTCTTGGTAATCGGTGTTCCGCTCTCCTTAATATACTGGGCAATCAGTGTGGAGCAGGAACCGGTAATACGCACATCTTTATATAAATATTCGCAGGGCTTCACTGTTTTATGGTGGTCAATCACAGCAACTTCTTCTCCCGGAATATCCGTTAAGTTGGCATTGTATTTCTGGCAATCCACCAGAACCACATAATCACTTTCCTTTAAATCCAATTCTTCAATCGGACAAATTTTAATGTCAAAATTACTAATCATTTTTACAACACTAATTTTGTCCACATGACCGGTATAACATATTTCCGCCCGCACGCCATGACAGTCCAGAAAATACTGTAACCCATAGGCACTGGCAATTGCATCGGGGTCTGGAAAATTATGGGTCTGAATCCAAATCCGATGTCCCCTTACCGTCTCAATCAATTTCTGCCAATCCATTGTATTCCTCCTGTCTATAAACTGCAATTGCACTATTTCGCAATTACCTACATTATAATAACGAATTTCGGATGGGAATACAAGTCAAAATATCATAATTTCCAAACCCTTCGGTATAAGATTTCCATTTTGGGAAATGCTAAGAACAAATTTGAAACAGGAGGCATGATTATGCTATTCACACAAAAAGAAACAACTCTATTAAAAGACACCCAGAAACAGGAACAGCTCTGTGTCCAGAAGTATGTAAAGGCGAGTGCCAAAGCAAAAGACCCGCAACTCAAAGCACTGTTTGAAGAAATTGGCGCTCAGGAAAGTGAGCATGTACGAATTGTTACGCAGATGCTACGGGGAGAAGTAACGGATTACAAGGCTTCCAATCTTTCGAATGAATTTACTAATTATTACGACGAAGTCAGCGACCCCACAGAAAAACAGGAAGACACTTACCTGTGCGAAGATTGTCTGGACATTGAAAAACATGTATCCAATGTTTACAATACCAGCATTTTTGAATTTCAGGATTCCCATGTCCGCAGCCAGTTAAACGAACTTCAGACAGAGGAACAGCAGCATGGAGAAGTTATTTCCAGTTATATGAAAGCAAACGGAATGTGCTAGTCCTGCTTTTGTAATTTGTAAAACCAATCCAGGTATTCCTGTTCCACCTCAGAAAAAGGCTGAAATGTAAAGACAGGATTACTCTGCAACGGGGCTGTAGGTTCCAGCAATTTTTCTCCCATATAGTGGTAAAATTCATAATAGAGCATTGTGTCATCCACTTCTGCCACCAGTTTTTCCTCCCCTTCCTGCAAATCCCGTCCCAAAAAGCGGGTATAAATTGCTGACAACAACTGCTCCTCTCTGGCAATAAAAGAAGGCATATCTCTTTTTACCGGGCGGGGAATGTCCGACAGGTACGCCTCTGCTCCATCGTGGAGCAGACAGGCCAGTGCCAGCCGGTTCCCATACCCCCGTTGCACTGCCTCTTTGCAGCATGCAACACAGTGCTGCCCAACGGAATAAAACTCCGGAAAATGTCCATTGGCACGACATAGAAGAGACAGAGAATGAGCAATATCCTCTATCTTAATATCCTCTGTTGTCGGCTCTAATGGGTAAAAATGAACCTTACTGTGAGTTGTAATGTAATATGCCATAGTTGTCTCCTATCTTGCTTTTTTCTCTTTTATCAGTGCCATAATATCGGAAATCTCTTCCACAGACAACTTCGTGTATTCGCTGAGTTCTTCCAGACTTGGAACACGAAGCAGTTCCTTTGCAAGAGCCTGCTTTGCCTCATTTAACAATCCTGCTCTTGCAAGAACCGCATTCTGCCAGTTTTCATTCTCCAATGTTTCATCAATAAAACGCTCCATTCCCAACTGGATTTGCTCCTTCAGACAGGCATCCACATCCCGCGCTTCTTCCACTCCCAGCAATTCATTGACTGTCATCAGCAATGCCATATTTCCTTCCTGAATAACATCCTCCATCCGCACATCCAACAGAACATACCGCTTTGCCAGTTCAATCACCTGATGTAAATACTGGTTTACCACCAGTGCAGATGCCTCTGCATCGCCTCTTAAAAGGGCATCGTAGAGAGATTCCAGTTCCCCTTGGGCAAGGGGTTCAATCCCTGCAATGTCCTCCAGGTACATTTTTACATACGCAGAATTCAAAAATTCTTCCTCTGCTTTTTTCTGCTCTTCTGTGGAACTTCGCAGTTCCTCTACTTTTACATCCAGTTCATCTTCTGTCTCCTCTTGTACTGGCTGTTTTTGTATATAGTCATACACCAGTTGCTCCTGCTCCTCTGACAGTTCCATTCCCTGAAAATACTCCATTATTTGTTCCTTTGTCAAAGGCTTCGCTGCTGTTTTCGCAATCTCTTCCACCCCATGAAGGGTCTCCATAAAAGTCTGTCGATCTACCATTTCTGCCTCCAAATACGATTTTTCTGTTATTGTAACATGATTTTATAGCAATTCCAATACTGCATAAGTTCTTCGCCCCAGTTCTTCCTGCAATGGCACTTCCTTTACTCTTTCTTCTACCTCCCGGGGCAGATGGTACATGTCGATGACCAAAAGTCCCTTGTCCTCATAATATCGCTTCAAGTAAGAACTCCCCGCCTGATGGCTGCTGGAGAGAAAAAAGTTCTTATGCATCTCGCGCTTTACATTCATCTCTCCTGCAATATAATCAATCCAACTGGTAAAAGTATTCAGGTTATAATCGTTTAAGGAGTAGCCGACAAATAAAAATACATGGTCAATCAAAAGAGATTTTAAATAGGTTTCCATCAGACGATGGGTTTGGGAATATTGCAAATAGTCCTGCTCTTTAAAAACCAGTTTCTCCACATTGTCAATATCTCCATGCATTTTAATCAGGTAATGGTTGGAATGGGATTTGAGCAAATCCCGGTCACACCGTATCACCTCATACTCATCGGATGCCCAGTCCAGCAATTTGTCATAATTGGTAGTTACAATATGCTCTGGTTTCAACTGTACAATCAATTCATTAATGATATTGGGTTTCTGTTCTTTGGAAATCAATTTTTTTAGCATCCCATAATATTCCTGATGGTCTGTTGAATCATCCATACCATAGTAATACTGGGGAATACGAATATACTCCGATGTGGACAGGCGATGCTGCGGGTAACCAATGGCATCTGCAAACACCCGTACCATCTGTCCCCAAGTGGGGATTCCCGAATTCCGGGACACACCTGCTCCTACAAAAATCACCAGTTTATGGTGATTGCGGGCATTTCGAATCGCCTCTATCATATCGTAAAATTCCATCCTTTTCACCTCAGTTCAAACCGTCATTTTAAAATCCAGTGCCATCTGAATCCGATTTTTTACGTTCAGAGGAGAACCACTGGAATCATAATCTACACTGGTAATCGTAATATTGTTTAACTTCCGGGCAAGACTTGGGTACAATCCCCTGCCGCATACATGATTGGGCATGCAGCCAAAGGGCTGGGCTGCAATCACTCTGGAATATCCCCCCAAAGCATGTCCCACAATCTCTGCTCCCATCAGCCAGCCATCTCCAATACAACATTCAAAAGGAACATACCCCCGGGCATGCTCCTTAAACGAACAAAAATCATCCATCACATACAACCCCTGCTGCCGGATTGCTGCAATCATACTCCGCTGTATTCTTAATATAAACCGGAATCCCATCCGGTATGCTTGTTTCATCAAACATCCTTCTTTTTCCATATGAGTGTCGATATAGTAAAGGACATACCAGGAAAGCCCATTCACATAACATTCGCATTCCTGCTCTGCCAAATATTCCAGCAGATTCCAGTTTCCCAGATGGCAGTACTTGGTGTACAATTCCCCTACAAGTCCCACTTTTTTGCATGGTTTGTGGGTTCTCGGAATCCTGGCAAAATCCTCAGCAATTTCCCGGAACCGCCGCTGCATGCTAAAACTGTCCAGCCGTCGTCCCTTGCACAAATCCTCAGAAAGACGGTCAAACCAATATTGCACCTTTTTTTTGGTCGTTCCCGGCTGCATCTCGTAAGGCTGAATCTGATTCCTTAAAATCATAATCAAATCTCCATACATTACCGCCACAAAGGCTCTCCACACCATATAAGGATGAAGACGCACCTGCTGCTCCTTTTCCAGCCCCTTTACATTCAAAGAAAGTACCGGAGTAAAAAAACCTGCCCGCTCCACTGCCTGACGCAGTTTGCCAGTATAATTAGAGCCCCGGCAAGCATCTCCTGCCTGGGGCATTAACAGTACCGTCTGAGACAAATCATAAGCACCACTCTGCAGAGCAGCAATCATCTGTCCGATATTTAAAATTGCCGGGTAGCACATATCATTGTTGACATATTTAAGCCCAATGTCCCCAATCCCTTCTTCGTTCTCCAGTATAACAGGACAGTAATCCGGAGAGTAAAAAGCATACTTGAGCAAAGGAAAATGGGCATCCAACATAGCCGGAATCAGCATGGTATAACGCTCCCTGTTTGTTCCTTCTACAATGCGGTACATACCCTCACTCCTTTTTCCCAGCATTTTCATAGTCAAATCACTACTATACAGTAAATTTATCCAAAACTTCACCCAACTGGTTTACAATTTCCTCGTTGATTTTCCCATTGCTGCCTGCCGTCTGCATCTTGCTGTGAATATTCTCTGAAGTTTCTGCCACATTGGCAATACTGGCAGTTTCCTGCTCCAGTGCTGCCATAATCTGGGAAATATGCTCCTCAATCGTAACCATATTGCCAGACAACTGCTGAGACAACTCCCTAAACTGCTGTAACTGTTTTTGGAATTCCATTGAGTCCTTATAATAGGATTGCCCAACTCCTGCCATTTGATTATAATCCTGACTAACCACATTCTCTACAAAATCAATCATTTTCTGGGAAGATTGCACCAGAGAATCAACGGTATTTACCGTAAACTCATTAATACTTTCAATTTCCTTTGCTGTTTTCGCCGTAGCATCTGCCAATTTCCCAATTTCATCTGCCACCACTGCAAATCCTCTACCATCTTCACCGGCTCTTGCCGCTTCAATACTGGCATTTAATGCCAACATCCGGGTCTGTTCTGAAATGGAAATAATGTCTTCGGTAAGTTTTATGACTTTGGAAATTTCTGCAGCTGATTCAATTTTGTCTGCAAGATTCCGGGAAATATCCTCTACCACCTGTCCCATCTGTTCCTTCGAATGCACACAGTTCTCCTGCGCCTGATCTGCCGTCTGACTGACAGTAGCCGCATATTCCGCTCCAGACTTCGCATCCTCATATAAATCTGCCGACATTCTTTTCGTCGCCATTGCCGCTTCCTGAATCTCTGTAATGGAATTACTGGTATCCTGCATCGCCTGTGCCATATCATTTAAAGTACCAGCCATGCCATTCAACCCATCTGTCGCCTCCTGCAATTCCATATTGGTATGATTGGTAGCCTCTTCTAATTTGTCCCCATTCTCTTTCACCGACAACATCATACTTCTCAATTTCACCATAAAGGAGTTAAAACTGTCTGCCACATTTTCCAACTCGTCTCCGCTGTGAATTTGTATTTCCTGGGTCAAATCTCCGTCACTGCCTGCCAGTTCTTCCATTTTCCGGTTAATTACCAATACATTTTTTGCCATGAGATGCCCGGTAATCATAGAAATAAAAAGGGCTATCAGAATACAGAGAAGTTCCACAAGCAATAAAATTTTCACCATCTTATGAATTTTTTCATTGATGTTGTCCACCGTACAGTCTACCCCTACAATCGCAACTACGTTGCCACTCTCATCCATAACCGGAGCAAAGGCACTGTAAAAACTTCCCCATTCATCTGTCGTCACTTCTTCGTCCAGCGTTTCTTTTCCGGTAAATGCCTCATCAATTTTGTCATAGGTTTCATATTCCTCACCAATGGCAGCACCTTCTAAAGTATCTGCGTCCACCCAGAAACATACCTTATCTCCTTCCTTACGCATTGTATAAATATACGCCACATCTTCGTCTAATAAAAAGTTCTGCAACTGGGTGAGCACTTCCTTGTAATCTTCTGTCTCTTCATCTCCAGGCTGAATTCGGGAAATCTGTTTTCCATCTATGCTTGCCGCAGCTGTTCTCGCCACCGACATCGTGTGAGAACGGCTGACACTCAACAAATAATTCTGCATATAATAAATACTGATACCGCTCACCAAAAGACTGACAAATAATGCAATCAGCAGCGTTGTAACTGCTATCTTCCCACTTAATTTAATCCTGCGTACTTTCCCTGACATACCAAACTCCTCTCGTAAATGCGCAATTAAAACCATTGTTGTTTCTTAATTATACTGGACTTTTTCCAGTTTCTCAATTCCAATATCAATCCGCTTTAAAGATTCTTCTTTGCCCAGAATATACATAATCTCAAAAGCTCCACCCGGTGTCATCTGCTTACCGGAAACAGCAGTACGAATGGGCCACAGTCCCATACCGTTCTTAATTCCCAGTTCCCCAATATACCCAATAATATAGTCGTGAAGTCCTTCCTCTGTCCAATCGTTAAAATCCTTCAGTTTGTCCCTCATTTTCTTTAAAATGTCCAGGGAATTTTCACTGTTGGTCTTCATTTTTTTATGCGTGTAAAGAGCGATATCATAGTCCGGCAGTTCCTCAAAGAAATCAATATGTTCCTTAATATCCGGGAAAATTTCAATTCTTGTCTGTACCAGTTCGGCAATTCGTTTCTTGTCCACATCCCGGGTTACCACTGCATCAATATAAGGCTTTGCCAGTTCATAAAACTGCTCCGGTTCCATCTTCTTCAAATACTCGCCGTTCATCCATTTTAATTTCGTGTAATCAAACACCGCCGGAGACTTGGAAAGATGCTTATAATCAAAGGCTTTCACCAGTTCTTCCAAAGTGAAGAACTCCTCATTATCACTGGGAGACCATCCCAGTAACGCCACAAAGTTCACAATCGCCTCGGTGAGAAATCCCTGCTCCACCAAATCCTCATAGGAAGAATGTCCGCTCCGCTTGGACAACTTCTGGTGCTCCTCATTGGTAATCAGCGGGCAGTGTACATAAACCGGAACCTCCCAGCCAAAAGCATGGTACAACCGGTTATACTTTGGGGAAGAAGAAAGGTATTCATTTCCCCGCACCACATGGGTAATTCCCATCAAGTGGTCATCAATGACATTGGCAAAATTATAAGTAGGGTATCCATCCGATTTAATCAGTATCATATCGTCCAACTCTGCATTGGGAACGCTGATATGACCGTAGATTTCATCATCAAAACTGGTCTCCCCCTCCTTCGGCACATTTAAGCGGATGACATAGGGCATCCCCGCATCCAGATTAGCCTGAATCTCCTCCTGAGAAAGAGACAGGCAGTGCTTGTCATACTGGGTAATTTCCTTCCCATTACCATCAATATCCGTCTTCAGAGAGGCAAGTCGTTCCGGGGTACAAAAACAATAGTACGCCTCTCCTTTTTCAATCAACTGTTTTGCATATTCCATATAAATGCCGGATTTTACTCGTTCGCTCTGTACATAGGGTCCCACACCCCCATCTTTGTCCGGTCCCTCGTCGTGAACCAGCCCGGTCTTTTCCAGAGTGCGGTAAATAATGTCCACAGCACCTTCTACATAGCGCTCCTGATCCGTGTCCTCAATCCGCAAAATGAAATCGCCCCCCTCATGCTTTGCAATCAGGTATGCGTACAATGCTGTTCTCAAATTTCCCACATGCATCCGTCCTGTCGGACTGGGAGCAAATCTTGTTCTAATCTTAGCCATATTCGTATCCTCTTTTCCGTCCGTCAGGCATACTGCCAGACGGGCTACCTTTTTCTATCTCTGAATGATTCTTAGTTTATTATAAAACAGTAATAAATGCAAGCCAAAGCCTGCCATTCACTGCCAAAGGTGCAGTAATTTTTCCGGCACATAGGCAGTTACATGAATGCCCTCCGAAGTATATTCCTCCTGCAAAAGCTGCCCTTCTGCACGAATCCGGGCAATCATTGGAGCCTGTTCAAAAGAAAATACCTTGTCCACAAAGCATTTTCCCTCCTGTATCACCTCTTCCACTGCCTCATAGAGCAATTCTAACCCCAGTCCAGTACGGGCAGAAAGGAAAACACAACGGCGTGCTCTCTCATCCTTTAACATAGTATCTGCCTCTGCCTCATCCTGTTTATTGAATACGGTAATCACCGGTTTGTCCGTCACTCCCAACTGGTTTAAAGTATCGTATACCAACTGCATTTTTTCGTAGGCTTCCTGGTCCGTACTGTCCACCACATGAAGAATCACATCTGCATACCTTGCTTCCTCCAGAGTAGAGCGGAATGCCTCTACCAGATGGTGGGGCAATTTACGGATGAATCCTACCGTGTCGGTCAGCAGTACCACCTGCCGATCTGGCAACTGCATTTGCCGGGTAGTAGGGTCCAGCGTGGCAAACAACTGGTTTTCTGCCAGTACATCCGCCCCCGTCAAGCGGTTCAACAGCGTACTTTTTCCCGCATTGGTATATCCCACAATGGCAATCACCGGAATTCCCTGATTCTGCCTTCGCGTGCGCTGTACCTGCCGATTTTTTACTACCTTTGCCAACTCCCCTTTCAGCGCTCCAATCCGGCTGTGAATCACCCGACGGTCTACCTCAATTTGTTTTTCTCCCGGCCCCCGGGTTCCGATTCCCCCACCTTGACGTGACAGGGAAGTACCCAAACCACCAAGGCGGCTAGCCCGGTAACGAAGTTGTGCTAACTCCACCTGTATTTTTCCCTCACTGGTACTGGCACGTCCTGCAAAAATATCCAGAATCAGCAATGTACGGTCCAGCACTTTCACTGGAAGAATATCATTCAGATTTTTCAACTGGGCAGGGGTCAACTCATCATCGCAAATGATGCTGTCTGCCCCGGTACTCCAAATCTGCGCCTGCAGTTCCTCCAGTTTCCCTTTTCCAATATAGGTGGCAGTGGAAATCCGTTCCCTGCTCTGAATAAGGCGGCCCACACTTACCGCCCCTGCTGTGTTGGCAAGTTCCTCCAATTCATCCAGAGAAGCCTCACAGTGCTCTGCCCCCTCCAGTGCCACACCCACTAATATCACTTTTTCCTGTTCCATGTTGTCTGTCCCTCTCAATTTCCATTGTCCACCCCTGCAACTGCTGCTTTTTCATCGGAGATACGGGTAACCAGAAAATCATATTCCCGCTTTCCTTTTTCCTCTCCCGGATATTGTTCCACATATTGAGCAAAACAATCAAACGCGCTGTCAAATTCTCCTTTCCGCTCCAGAGCAACCCCTTTCTCATAGAGCAGTTCCTGCTGCAGCGTCTGTCCTTCCTGATTCAAAGCTTCATCTACCAGCGCCAGAGCCTCCTCATACTGCCCCAACTGCATATAACAGTAGACGATTTTCGCATCCGCCAGAGGATTGTCCCCATCGGTTTCTTTATAGGCATTCAATAGTTCCATTGCTCTCTCATACTCTCCTGCTTCTGCCAGACAATGCCCCATATATAACGCGGCAGAAGAATCCCCGGACTGGTATAAAATCTCATAATATTGGTATGCTTCCTGGTAATTCCCACTGAAATAAGCAAGTTGTCCACACTGGTTTAAATCCCGTCTCTCACCTGTTGTCAGGCTGTTCGCCTGTCCACCAGACAACAACGCTGTCACATTCTTTGACAACTGCTTCTTCACACAGTCGTAACCTTTTTGAGCATATTCCTGACATTCCTCCGTCTTCCCCAGCTTGTTACAGACCTGACTCAAATGGGAATAAATGTCACCATTGGAATCTTCCAGGGCAACCGCCTGTTTAAAACAGGAATAAGCCTGTTCCGCCTTGTCCAGTTGTTCGTAACAGATTCCCATATTGGCATACAAATCCACACTTTCCTCTTTTAATTGTACCAGTTTTTCGTAATAGGTAATCGCAGAAGCATAATCCTCCTGTTTCATCTCCCCATCTGCCAAATAGTAATAAATATCCCGGTCCGACTCCTCCGTAAATAGTTCCTGCTGCTTTAACGCCAGTGAAAAGCAGTCTGCCGCATCCTCGTACCGCGCCATACGGTAATAGCGGATGCCTTCCTCCCGCAGAGTTTCTTTTGCAGAATGCTGCTGCTTAAACTGCACCATACAAACTATGCTAACCGTCAGCAACAATCCAACCCCAAATACTTTTAAATAGTTACGCACCATTTTCCTTCACCTCATATTTTACCATAAAGTCCCGTTTCAGCCGTAAAAATTCCTTTAACTGCATCAATATATAAAACAGTACTGCCCGGTTCTCAAATTCTTCCCGGTCCTTTGGAAGTGTCTCCTGCTTCATCTGTTCCAGCAGGGCATGTAACTCCTCCAGCAGACTGCTGATGTCATTGTCCCTATGATACTCCAAAACCACCTGGCAAAACAACCCCGAAATTGGCACTGCCTGACTTGGCACATGGGACAGCATACAAATACTCTCCTGCATTCTTTGCAACACTTCCATCTGCTCCCGACGCATGGTAATATACTCTTTCTCATACCGGCTCTGCTGAAAAAAAGAATTCTTGAGATTTCTCCATGCCCTTTCTTCCGCCTGTGCTATAGTCTGCTCCAGTTCCGCAAAGCAATCCGGCTTGTAGGCGGTTTTGTCCTCTTTCAACATCCAATCTGCCATCCGGGAAAGCACCCCTTTCATCTGGTCATCCACCCGGTCCGCCCACTCCCAGAATGCGGATTCATCCCGGTGAAGATGCAGATTCATAAGGATGCCAAAAAAAGTTCCGATGAAAAACAACAGTACTTCATTGAGCACAATCGGCGCAGCCATAGACTGTTCTCCCAGAAAATGGGTAATCAATACAGAATCCATGGCAATCGCCTCCGGCCACTGCAATACCAGACATAATGTGGAAAATAATAGAATGTAGAGGGCAAAAGCAACAAAATTGTAGCCAAATATCTGAAATGTAGCCCAGGAAATCACCAATGCCAGTGCAAACGCCAGCGTCCGATTCCGGGCAGTCACCAAGGTTTCCCGCTTGGTATTCTGAATGCTCAATATGGTAATAATCCCCGCTGTGGCATAGTAGGACAGTTGTAGTGCCGATGCCACCACAATGGACAAAATCGTGGCAATGGTAATCTTAAGTCCTTTTATCGTATTTTCTCTGTGCTCCTGCCAGTTCATAACTGCCTCCTAACATCCCATTTCAAAATATGTCCCGATTCCTTCCACAATCCGTTGACACGCCTTTCCATCTCCATAGGGATTGCTGGCGCGGCTCATGGAATCGTATAAATCCCTGTCCTGCAAAAGTTCTGATGCCATCTGGTAAATGTTTTCCTCCCCTGTTCCAGTTAAACGCAGGGTTCCTGCTTCGATTCCTTCCGGACGCTCTGTTGTATCCCGAAGTACCAGCACCGGTTTTCCCAAGGACGGCGCTTCTTCCTGAATTCCACCACTGTCACTGAGAATGAAATAGGAACGTTTCATAAAATTGTGAAAATCTACCACTCCCAACGGTTCCAACAAACGGATTCGCTCCTGATTTCCCAAAATTCCATATACCGTATCCTTTACCCTGGGATTACGGTGCACCGGGTAAATCACCTTCACATCCGGGTGATCTTCCACCAGCCGCAGCACTGCATGGCATATATTCTCAAGTGGCTGCCCGAGATTCTCCCGGCGGTGAGCCGTTAGAAGCAACATACGGCTGTCCCCCACCCAGTTCAAATGGGGATTTTCATAATCCGATGTTACCGTATATTTCATAGCATCAATCGCAGTATTTCCCGTAACCAGAACCGAAGCATCCGGTTTTCCTTCCCGCAACAGATTTTCCTTTGCTTTGCGGGTAGGCGCAAAATGCAAATCTGCCAGCACTCCTACCCCCTGCCGGTTCATTTCTTCCGGGAAAGGAGACGCAAGATTGTAAGTGCGCAGCCCTGCCTCCACATGCCCGACGGGAATCTGCATATAAAATGCAGCCAGTGCCGCCGCAAAAGAAGTCGTCGTATCCCCATGCACCAATACCATATCCGGCCGTTCCCGATTTAAAATCTCACGCATTCCCAGTAGAACATTGCTGGTAATATCAAACAAATCCTGCCCCGGTTTCATAATCGCCAGATTATAGTTCGGTGCTACTCCAAAACAGTCCAGCACCTGATTCAGCATTTCCCGGTGCTGTCCCGTCACCGCCACTACCACTTCATAGTCTTTCTTGTTTTCCTCCAGTTCCTTTACCAGCGGACACATTTTTACCGCCTCCGGGCGGGTTCCAAATACCAGCATAATCTTCTTCATTGTTCTTCTCCTTGTTTGCCTTCATCCTCTTCTTCTGCTTTTGTCAATTCCCGGCTCTTTTTGCAAATCCATAAAAAGTATACCACAAACAACAAAATTCCCACCACACTTAAAATGGCTCCTTCCACCAAATATGGGTAGTGGTAGGTAATCCTCGTAGTTCCCTGATTCACGTAGAGGAGATGATTTTTTTTCTCCACCTTCTCAGTGGTAGCAAAACTGTCCAGAAATGCCAGTGTTGTATTTACATTGTCCTTCAAAGAAGTAATGGTCATTCCGGAATTGCTGTAGGAAATCGTGAGTTCTACGAGTTGACGCTGGGGCAGCGCCCCCTGTTCTATGGCAAACAGTCTGGACAGCACTGCAAATCCATTACGGTCTTCTCGGTCGATGCTGTGGTAAGCCAGATTTAATCCAAGGAAGCAGACATTCGGAGCTTCTTTTACCGAACCCAGCCAGGTTAAGTCCTGGTCCGAATAGGAAAAGGTTCCCACGCTTTCATCACACCCTTCCAGATATCCGGTGTTCCACTCCTGATTTTCTTCAGAAAAATCCAGCATCATTTGCTCCTCTCCATCCAGGTACAAAGTTGGATAGCGCTGAGAAAAAGTGATGTCCTGCATAGTCACTCCGAGAAAATGCTGACGATTTGTCTTTTTGTCTACTGCCAGATGAGTACCATCCACAACTACCCGGACGCCTGCTTTTCCCAACCGGACGACCAGTTGCTCTGCTTTTTCCCGGTTATGCCAGGAAAAACCAGAGAGAAAAAGGGCATCGTATTGGGACAGTTCCTCGTATGTGTAGTCATCTAAATACTGGGAATCACCAGTGGTAAAACTGGGGTAATACAGTTCCAGACTGTCTGCATAACTTCCAATCGCCAGTCCTTTATACTCTGTCACCACTCCAAAACAGTCCGGCGTTGCCTTCTTAAAAATATAGGCATTTTCCGTTGTGCGTATAAGAGAATATCCGGATGCCTCTGCTCCTTCCAGCAGGTCAGACAATTTTTTCCCCGCCGCTCCTATCAGATTTTTCCGCACCATAACCGTATCATCCCCCAGTTCCACACTGCGGTCAAAAAGGTAACGGTAATTTTCCTTTTCCAACGCCTCGTTCAGATGAACAATATTGGGGGCAGTCTCCGCTCCCTGCCACGCCCAGCCATAGGTATAAGCAGTTGCATTCTCCCCCTGATTCAATCCATAGGAAGGGTAGGAACCGAAGGCACTCAGATCCAAAATACTGGTGCGCTGACTGGTTTCCTTCTGCAAAACAGCCACCTCTTCGCTGGTGGTATCCTTAGACTGGGTATAATACCGCTCCACATTCATGGAAGGAATGCAGTCCAAAATAAGAATGGCTGTAAACAGTACTACAAACGGTTTTTTCAAAGTCTTCCACTGTAAAAAAGAAAGCAGGAACAAAGCATATGCAATGGTGGCAAAACGCATCATCCAAAGTAACTGGTTTAATGGCAATTTACTCAGAAACGGCAGCGCCGCTGTCGTCGTCAGGAGCAAAATAAGGATTGCCAAATAATATCCGGCGCGGTTCTTTTTTTTCCCCAACAGAATACCCAGCACCGACAAAACCACAACGGAAATTCCATAGTAAAACGTATCTACAATCCCGCTGACCCGGTTGGAAGGATTCAAAGAGTCAGAAAGACTGTACATCAGAGATGCCATAACTTCTGCACTGGAATCGGAATTCATCCCTACCAGTCCGCCGGACAATGCCGGCAACAGCCAGATTCCGATTACTGCAAAAGCCAGCACCATGGTCACCAACACCCGGATTCCCTTGCGCAGACAATCGTTCTCCCAGCAATAAAAACAGAAAAACAGAAATGTGGCAACTCCCGTCATCGCCCCAATCATCGCATGGGAAAGGGTAATCAGTGCCGTAGTCACAAGAATTCCAAACAGTGCCACAGTTCGGTTCTCTTCCAGAAACCGGTAGAGAAAATAAATAAAATAGGGAATTATAATTGCTGTCACCATTCGGGGAAGATTCCCTTCACAGAAAAACACGCGGAAGTTTTCCGGCATAAAGAACCAGAAAATACCAAGTACTGTTCCAAGCGGTAGCCGCTTCATACGATTGGACAAAAACACAAATCCCGCTCCACCCACTGCCAGGGAAACTCCCGCAAACAGGCAGTATGCCTTTGCCATATTTCCCCCGGTCAGTGCCAGCAGCGATGCCATACAGTAATAGGGAAAGGGTGCCCAGTAACGGTAAGGCTGAATACCGTTATACCAATCTCCGGTATACAACGGATACCAGTTTCCCTGCTGAATCTGCTCATACATATACTGGGATTTATACAAATGTCCCCAGATGTCATTTCCCGAAGCAATATAATTAAAGTGATATAAAAACCATGACAGCACTCCTCCTGCTGCCGCCAGCACTGCAAGTCCTAGCAGCACAAAAGGAATTCTGCTTCTGCTCCATCTTTTCAATCTGTTTCACCCTTCCAGTTCGTCATTGCTCACTGCCCTGCTCCATTATTTTCTCCAGCATAAGATCCGCAATCGTATCCACTGACTGCTCCTTTGTTTCCCATTTCGTTTCATCCAAAAGATTGATGACATAGGTTCTGGTTGGGGTTTCACTCATTTCCACCTTCAGCAATACCCAGCCCAATCCATTCAACAGTTCCTTCAAACGATCTTTAAAATTTTCACAGACATTTTCCAATGTGGGATTAATCGTGTCAAAAGGAGGAACCTCATTTAACATCCGGTTTTGGTATGGCTCCAGAAATTCCTCAATCCGTTTTTCCACCTCGCCGAATTCCACAAAATTTTCCCGGTATTTCAATACCGTAATGGCAATCTCCCAGGTATGGGGATGACGTTCCCCAAAATGTCCTCCAATCACAATCGCATGACTGGCATTTAAATAAAATTTAAAGCGGTATTGACGATATCGCATACATTGCTCCTTTCTAGTTACACTGCTTCTTTTCCAGTAGAGCATACAACCACTTGCGTAAGAAATACATTACAAAAAAGGGAACTACAATAGACAGCCCCTTACTGAGCAAAAAATTAAGGTTCTCTCCCAGTCCTGCAAACAGACAGGTATTTCCCCAGAAAATCAGCCAGTCTGCCAGAAACAGCCCAATTAGAAAAGTTCCAAAATAAATGAAAAAACCAATTCTGCTCTTTGCTGCCCCAAACACATAGGCGGCATTGAGAACATAGCCCAGCAGAAAACCTGCCAGAACGCCAACCGTATTGGCTGCAACAATTCCCACATGGAGTTTTACCAGAATCCATACAATACAAACATCCACCACTGTAGAAATCACAGAGTTAATACCATAGTAAAACAACGTTGACAGTTTTTTAAACAGGTTTCTCATAATTCTCTCCTTTTTCCGGGTGAATCCGGCTTTGCAGACAGGTAAAGACCGCCTCCGTATTCTCTTCTTCCTCATCCGGCAAAAATGCAGTTTCCACCCGGACTGTAATTTGCAACTGCTCCATATCGGACTGCACGCCCTGAATCATTCTTTCCTTCAATTCCGGTAACTCCTTCTGCTCAATGCGGTATGCCAAAAGCACAAACTCCCCTTTGGCATACTCCAATAAAATCTGGTCTTTTGTCAGTAACTTCCGCATATTTTCAATCAGTTGCTGGAACTGTCCTTTTTGCACATAACGGTCCCCCATCTGCCATTGGAAATAAAGAATTCCCAGGGGAAACAAAGAGGCATGGGTAGATTTCTGCAGCAAAGCATGCACCAGTTCGTCATCATACTCCCGAAGATTCCCCTGAAACCGCTCTGCCATCTGTTCATCTATCCGCCCCACTTCTTCTGACATCGTTTCCAGATGTTGTTGGCGCTGAGTTAACTCCTCCTGCAACTTCCCAATTCGGATTTCCCGCTTTGACAAAAGAAGAAGGCACGCCAGAAGAACCGTAAAAAACAGCATGCAGACCAGTGCCAATGCCATCATTACATACGTCGTATGTTTTGTCACCTTATGCTCCAGAAGGACATTGTTCACATCGGAAACAATCCCCACCGTATACTCTGTTTTTTTCTCGTCCTCAAAAGACACCATTGTCATCATCTGTCCACTGTCCCGGCAACTTTTCCGCAGTTTTTTTACGGTAGTAATCTCCTGCAGTTTCAAACTTTCAAAATAATTCGCATCCTTTGCCTGTAGTAGTTTTCCTGATTGTGCCAGAAAACACCAACGGTAACTTCCGTTCAAGAAAGATGCCTGAAAATCTTCTATCACATCCGAAAGAGTATCTCCCGATGCGAACTGTTCTTGTGCCAGTTGTGCCAATTCTCTGGTCATATCCTGCTGCTGCGCTTCGTAGTTTTTTAATACATAGGCCCGGTTCTGGACCATCTCATTTCCCACAAAGAAAAATGCCATCAGAATAAAGAGCAGTCCCAAAACGACCACTGCACCGATTCTCTTTTTGTGATTTCCAAAAATACGCAAAACCCATTGTTTCATAGCATCACCGTCAACATTTCTCTTCTATTTTTTGAAAATGCGAAGCCGGAAAGCAAGACGTATGCTGTCCCACGCCGTCTTACATACTTTCATTTTACTGGCACCCTCCTTGTAATCATAGCGCAGTTCAAAAGGAACTTCCCCAAAACGGGCACCACACAAATACAATTTATAAAGCACCTCCGCCATACAAGTAAAACCGGTTTCCGACACCAGTTCATCACCATACTGTTCCAGTCCCCGCTGTAAAATATCCTGGGTATACAAACGGTAACCGCAGGTATAATCCCGCACCCCCTTCACGCCCAGTATGAGCGTATAGACCAGCCTGGCTCCTTCGCTGGTCAACAGACGGTGTCCTGCCACCCCCTGCACCTTGGAACCTCTCCGGTAACGGGAGGCAATCACCACATCGTAAAGCATAGGGGACAAATCCTCCTCCTGCGCTGTACGACCTATTTTTCGCAACATGGACAATACATATTTCGGATTCTGGGTATTGTCACAGTCCATCAGGCAGGCAAATGCACATTCCGGGCACTCTGCCGCATAAGTCAATCCCGTCTTAACCGCAGCCCCCAGTCCCTGGTTATAGTCGTGATTCAACAGCGTTACATTGGAAAAACGCTGGGTCAACTGACTACTAATCTCCTCCGTCTGGTCGGTACTGCCATCATTTACAATCACAATATGCAATTTCAGTCCATGCCGCTCCTGCAATTTCTTTCTTCCCCGCTGCCAGTTCAGCACCAGTTTCTCCACATTCTGCTCCTCATTGTACGCGGGGAGAATTACTACCAGTTCATTCTTCATCGTTATTAACCACCTTTCTCGCTTTCTCCAGTCCTCTTTTCAGCCAGAGAAAATCCTTTGCCACAATCGCCTCGAAGGTTTTTCGTTCCTCTGTCAGATTGCTGGTCCGCCACGTCTGGCTACGGCTGATGGAATTAATAATACCGGCAAACCGGAACCAGAACACCAGAAAATTAAACAGTGGAAGCAAAAAAGCCAGATACCATTTTGTAACATAATACCGTTTCACTTCTTTGCGAGGCGTCAAAAAAATCAAAACATTAAAATAATATAGCAGTGCTGACACTACATACAGCACATAAATAACCACCAATGACATGACTACCAGCCGAAGTGGGTAATTTTTAAATGCCAGAAAAATCAAAGCAAAATACCATATCATCCGGGGAAATGCAAAAGTATGGTCATACATCAACAACCGGATAGCAAAATTAGAAAAAAAACCTTTTGCCGCCGACAATTTCTTTTTCAGAAACATGTGGGCAACTTCCATTTCTCCCCGCTGCCAGCGCTGACGCTGGGTGTAAAGTTGGTTGATTCCCTCAATCGGGTCCACATAGAAAATCGCCTTGGCACAGATTCGCACCCTCTGGTGTAGCATTTCTCTTACCTGAAAAGTAACATGGGTGTCCTCGCAAACCGTATCTGTATTATACAACTGGGTTTTTAAAATAGAGGACTTACGAAAAGCGGAAAAAGCTCCCGACAATGTGTATATGCTGTTAAATTCCGATTCAAAATTACGTCCTGCCAGAAACGCCTGACAATATTCAAAAAACTCTACCTTGCGAAAGAGACGCAGAAAAAAATTCGGGGTATCATCAATCATCTTAGGATTGGTCATAATCGTTCCTGTCACACAGTGGGTATCCGGCTCCTGCTCAAACATTGTTACCATACTCAAAAGAGCATCCGGATGCAGAATTCCATCACTGTCAATATGAATAATATACTTTCCATAACTGCTGAACAGCGCCAGATTCAAAGCCTTTGATTTCCCCTGCCGGGCATTCATCCAGTTCATACGCAACTGAGGATACAACATCTGGCATTCATTGTAAACTGAAAAACTGTCATCTTTGCTCTCGTTATTCACCAGCATAATATGAATCAAGTCGCTGGGGTATGTGGAGTCTGCCACGGAGGAAATACATGCCTTTAACGTCTGAGCGGAATTATAGACGGGAATAATCAACGTAATCTCCGGCAAATATTCAAGGGGCTCCTCCTTCTTCTGCCGGAGCCGTTTCACCAAAAGCACAAAAAAATTACCTATGGCAGGGAAAATCTCCATCAACAGTGGAATTATAATCCAAGCCATCCAGAATACGATTGTACTCAACACATAATCAGTCACCGTCATATTTGAAACTACCTACTTTCTGCCGAACAATCTGGGATTTGGTAAACACATAAAAATATAGCAGAACCGAACAGGAATAGAACAACAATCTTCCAAATACTGTATGTGCCAAAAAATAAATGTCATTCCCCCATATATAAACCAGGGTGCAGATTAACAAAATCCGCAGCACATTACTGGCAAAAATAAAGAGGAATCCCAATATATTGACAATGATTTTTTCGTAAATCTCATACACCGGGAAAAACCACAGCAAAGAACTGAACGCCATAATTTCAATTACCCCGGAGCACTCATAATCAATGTACAGTGATATGGATTCCCCTTTAGATTGTATAAATAACAGGGCATATTGGTAAAACGAATCAAACAGCCCTGTCAGTTGTCCTATAATCCCCGCCACTGCTGCTACCGCTTTCGTCAGTGGTTGTGTTGCCAACGGCTGTACCCATGCCAGAAGAAACAAAAACAAACCAATGCTTCCCAGGCAAAAATACCAAAATTCCAGTTTTCCTCTCTTCAGTACCGTCAACACATACAGCCATAGGAAAAACAGAATAACCAAAAAGAAATTCATCTACTCCTGAACCCGCTTTCTTTTTCTTCTACAGAGCACCAGTCCCACTGCCAGGATGGAAATTACCACTCCCAGCACAGCACCAGTGGAAGTTCCTGATGTAGTAATGGAATTACCACCAATATTATTACAACTAAAGGAAACTGATTTAATGGATTCCACAGGAATTCCAGTAATCTGGGAAAGCACTTTAAGACTTACCTGAAACTCAAACTCGTCTCCTTTATGCTGGTCATTATAAATGGTGACATTCAAATCTCCCATATTATGCTTCGGGTAACCATTATAAAATACCGCCAACTGGGTAATTCCCTCGGGAAGATTGTAAATGTCTCCACTCCAGTCTACACTTCCATCCTCCTTCTGGAACTGGGCACCAAATGCCACATCCTGTTCCCCGTTAATCTTCAGATGAAAATCCGTTAAAGGAATCTGGGAAGTATACAAATCATTCATCTTTACATGGACATAGACATTCTCATCATCCATGTAAATACCCGCCTTGTGGTGACACAACTTGTTATTGGAATACCATGTCAGAGCATCTTTTACATCAATATTCGTCCAGTCCTCATAATACCCATCAATTACAATTCCAGTTGTCGTTGCTGGTTGCTCTGTCGTCGCCGGCTTCTGTGTCGTCTCTTCTGTCGTTGCGGGCTTCTGTGTTGTCTCCTCTGTCGTTGCCGGTTGCTCTGTGGTCACCGGCTCTTGTGATGTCTCCTTTAAAGCCAGTTCTTTTACATATACCTGCTGCCCACTGGCATCCGTCAATGCAACCTTTTGTGCATCTCCAAACAGAGACAGTGGAAATCGCATTTCCCACTGATAGCAGTTGGAATCCGTCAAATACGCTCCCATTCCACTGGCATCCCCTATCGACTGCCCAGAACCGTCTACCAGATTCAATGTTCTGACTGCTTCCTGCCAGCCATAACTGGTCTGGTAAGCATTAAAGTCAATCTTTTTTCCATCTTCCGTCACAAAAGCAAGTTGCTGTCCCCAGGAAATGGAACTATTATTATTATCCCCTTCTCTGGCATACACATACACATAGTCTCCCTGTACCACCATGCCAACCTTGGAAAGATTACCGGAAACAGCGGTGAATTCCACTTCGCTCCAGTCATCAAAAGAAGCATCCACTGCCATTCCTGCCGCCTTCACCACAGGCATACTGAAAAAGTTCAGGCACAGTGACAAACAAAGCACGACTGCCATTCCATGTTGCACTAAATTTTTATTTACGTTCTTCATAAAACCGCGCCTCCTTTCTGAACTCCCCTTATATCTATACCTGTCTTATACTATAACAAAACATTCTCGAAAGTTTCTTTG
>JAQXNR010000145.1 GCA_029098105.1 Lachnospiraceae bacterium | reverse complement strand
GTCACAATAATGCTCTTTCCTTCAAATTCTTTCAGTGGGGTATTCCCGTCTGCCATTTCATCATCCCCTTTCCTTTTGTTAATCCTAGTATACCACTAGGAATTTGAGTTGTATAATTCCTACTTTCTATCGCTTGTTATAGGTATAGACTATAACACTAACAGTCAAAGTCCACATTGCAAATAACAATCGCTCCAACTACAAGGAAGATTCCAATGAATTGATTTACGGTAAGACTTTCCTGAAAAACTAACACTCCCAGCACTGTCGCCGCCACAGGCTCCACCGAAGCAATGATAGATGCCTTGCTGTTTTCCATCCAGGTCAGTCCTGCAGTATACAAAAGGTAGGGTAGCACTGTACTTACCAGACCGAATATAAGGCAAAAAAACAACATTCCTGTATCCGACGTACAGGTTTCATATATTATTTTTAAATCTGCCATGGGGAGAATCGCAAAAGAAGCCAGAAGAAATGTATAAAAAGAAATGGTTAGGCTGGAGTAGCCCCGCTCCAACGCATAACGCCCAAAAATAGAATAGAGGGCATACCCAAGACCTGCCCCCAATCCTACCAGAATGCCGCCTACACTGAGCCGCCCGGTTGCACCAGACAAACCGGTTACGAAAACACAGCCAAGAACCGTAGCGAAAAGTGCCACTACTTTTACAGAAGTAATCCGCTCCCGGAACAAGACAGCCGAGAGCATCATCACAATTGCCGGGGCAGTATACAGTAGTACTGCTGCCACCGACAAAGAGGTTAATGTAATTGCCTTGAAATAACAATAATTGAAGAAAACAATACTCAGCACCCCGGTTCCAATAAAACACCACAGGTCCCGCAGCCGGATTTTTAAAAGGGCAGGGTTATAGAATAACAGCACCAGAAAGAGTACCACTGCCGTCACCAGTGTCCGCACTACTACAATTTCTAATGAGGTAAACCCCTGTGCCTGAAAATTACGCACATAAATCCCTATCATTCCCCACAAAATTCCTGCCAGTAATACAAAAAATGGTGCCGCCTTTTTCATTTGTCATATCTCCTATAAAATCTCACTTCTTACACATCTTCATTGGTCATGTAATACATACCACCCTCATGGTATAACTCAATAATAACCTCTTTCACTTTCTTACCGCTATATAAATACCCAAAAAACTTGCTACTGTTATAACCATACACCTCGTCTACAATCTCTATGTCAACCTTGGGGTATTTCTTAATAAACTTTTTAAGAGAATATCTGTGTCCTTTTAGTTTTCCATAATTCATGCCCTTTACTTTTAGAACAGAAACAGCAGTAAAATCAAAATCTACTTTCTCGAACACTACATTCCCTGCAATGCGTCTGCTATCTTCAGCAGAATCATAAAATCCCTTCTTTAGAAAAAAAGTCACATTGCCAGCATATTGATTTACTTTCCGAAGTTTTATTTTCTTAATATGGACATCATGAAGACTATAAGGCAAGGATGGCATGTCTGCTCTCTTTGTCTTTTTCTTTGTGGTCGGTTCTGAAAAATCATATTCCCGCCCTTTTAACACTGCCACACCACAAATATATCCGCAATCCCATGTTTGAAATTCCTCCCATTCAAATGCGATACAAGGATGTTTAAAAGATATCCACATTCCATCAATATTATTATTTTCTACGTATTCATCCGACAGAAAATCTTTATCATCCACCACTTCTACCTGCTCCAAAATCTTTTTTCCAAACACCTCTTCATCTGCATATACTTCCGCTTGAAAACTGGTCAGAGATTGCAGCGTTCCTTTTAACAAAAACCGTACTTCATAAACTTCTTTCACATCACCCAATGCAAGTTCATTGTTATACATTACCTGAACCCGTTCCAAATCTACACCAAGAGCATTAAAAAAATCTATCTGTTTCTGGTTCAATCTTTCTCTTAACACCGCATTCACTTTTTTTTTCACAGATAGATCGTGAGACTTATAGTAATCTCTAGTTCCTTCCACATCTACATCCATCTTCCATGGTATCCACTCAAATTCCATAAAAACATTCTCCTCTATTTATCAACTACCCATCAACTAAAATTCTTCTTTCTCTTCCTCCCAAAATCCTTCTTCACAGCCTATTCATATAGAAATATGAGTTACTTTATACTCCTCTGTCAACTACCCATCAACTAAAATCACGCCCAAAAAGGAACATATCTTCTCATTTTCGGTGCTGCATTCTCATCAGATAATTTGACAAAACCTGCTTCCATGGTTTCTTTTACTATTCTGGAAATAATTGCTTTATTCTTTTCATCAACCCCAAATCTTTCTCTTAAAACAGAATTAGAGACCTGAATCTCATTTATATAACAATAGCAAGTGTAAAGATAACATGTACGGATCTTGTCTTCTTTACTCCACTTAACCAAATTATTATACCAATACAATTTTGTTAGTGAAAAATCATCACCTGTTTAAACCTTTGGTGCTGGAATTTTTAATTCTCCCATACCCTCTTCTATACGATCAAAACCACTGCCTCGCTCCTCACATATTCTTACAATCCTGAGAAATGATGCTATATTTTCATTTCTGGAATGTGGCACTGTATCAATTATACGATTTACATCAACTAGTAAATTACCCGGATTAGAAGCTTCCAATCGAGTGTCAAAAACTTCCATCATCGGCCCACTGCCATGTGCCGTTAAATCTTGATGAATTATCATATTTCCTAGCATCTCTCGCACAGCCTTACGCGGGAACATTATATGTTCTTTTCTTAAACCTCCATCGATCTCCTCTTCCTGTGGAATCAGCGTCATTATATAATCAGTAATATCCTCAAACTGCAATGCATATCCCTTTGAAAATACTTTTTCCCTTATTGCATTGGTTCGTCCATTACCCTTATATCGAATAACTCTAATAGTTTTTCTTTTTAAATTTGAAAAATTATTCAAATCCTTCGCAAGCAATAAAGCTCCCATATTTGTAATCAAATAAATTGCGCATTTTTAATGTATAAACTTTAAAAATTATGATTTTTAAACTATTATACTTCACAACAGTGGAAATGACAAATGAGATTAGACTTTCGTTTCTATTTTTATACGAACTCTCTAGTTGGCAATCTCTTTTAACAGTACCTTTATTTCCTCCGGGACATCATCTATTTCCATATCATTTAACAAATCCCTTTGTCCTATCTGTAATTTTTAAACCGTTTCAATCTAACTTCTGTTATCATTCTGCACACTCTTTACCTCTTCCTAATCACACCTACAACGACACCATTTATAAAAAACTCTTCCGACTTAATCAGAATATCCTGGTATTTCGCATTTCCCGGATGCAATACCACATGTTCTTCCCCATCATAATGAAATTGCTTTACCGTAGCCTCATTGGTCATCA
This sequence comes from Lachnospiraceae bacterium, assembly GCA_029098105.1. GTDB lineage: Bacteria > Bacillota > Clostridia > Lachnospirales > Lachnospiraceae > NC2004. Next base: position 2,440 of record JAQXNR010000145.1, on the reverse strand, counting down.
TGTTTCCTCCAACTACAACACTTCCCTCTGGAGCAATGGATTGCTTTTGAATTATAATCCGATCCCCATCCAGTATATTAAAATCTACCATACTGTCTCCACTTACGTTCAAGACAAACTTCATATTGGCATCTTTCAACAATTCCATGGGAACCGGGCAATTTTCGCCGTATTGTTCATTTACATATTTCAGATTTCCCGCCGCTACTTCTCCTTTAACAGGCAAGTATTCACAGTCCAACTGAGCCGTCCCTGTCATCTGATACAAAATCGGTTCTTTATTATTTAAAGTGCAACGATAATCTAACTGGCGACCATGGATAAAATCTATGTAACACAATTCCTCATACTCTTTGACCGATTCATTGTAAAAAGGCAAATCCTCACAAGGAATATATTTTCCCTCTTTATACTGCTCTACAATCTGCTCATTCTTATCTGTCACAACAATATATTCCGGAGCATTTCCAGGTACAATATAACTTTTTACTTGGCGCATTGCATCCTTTAAATTTTCTCCTGCCTTTTTGGTCTCCACATAAATCCACGGTATCTCCCTGTTTACATCTTTATAAACTGCTATATCCACATAAAATGTATGACTTCCACACTGTACCTTTGCCTCCGGTTCCAGTAACGCTTTCGGGTATCCATACCGCAGTTCCAACTGGGAAATATACCATTGACGAACCTGTTCCTCTTTCTGCGTTATATTCTTCATTCGACCAAAACTTTGGTACATGTCAATGGCAATATCTGATTCTGTCTCCAATTCCTCGTCGGTCAACTGCAAGCATTTTGTGTCCATTTCACTTATGTACACAGACTCCTTCTGACTACTTGTAAGGTATAACCGTTCCCGTGCCCGGGTCATCCCTACATATAACAATTTTCGTTCTACATCCACCGCATTATAGGAATACGGGAGTATGCCTTCATTGATTCCTACAATAAACACGACATCCGCTTCTAATCCTTTAATTGCATATAAAGTAAATAATTTTACTTTATTCTGCAAAAATGCATTCTGTTTTCCCTTTTCAGCATTTTTAAATACCCCTGCATCTATCCCATGTTTCATAAGATAATCCTGTAAACGATTCAAATATTCATTTTCTTTCGCCACCACAACTATGTCTTGCAATTCATATCGGTTAGCACATTTTTTAATTTCTGCTGCAATATAAGCAAATTCCTGTTCCTTTGTTTCAAAATGACGATATTTGGGTTTGGAACCATTCCTTTCCAATAATTCCGGCTCTACATAATCATTGCTCTTTTTCAATTCCCTATCATGATTCAAAAGCGAGTATGCTGCCTCGGCAATCTGCTTTGTCGTTCTATAATTTTTAGACAATATATTGGATTTTCCAGACATGTCAAATCCAACACTTTTAAAACTTTGTTTGGAAAGCCAGGAATTAGTATAAATACTTTGCGCCACATCAGCAATAAAAATAATATTGCTGTTCTCGGAATCTTCATAAACAGAACGAATTATTTCTAACTGCACCCGTGACAAGTCCTGACTTTCATCTACAATAATAAACTGGTAACGTTTCGGTGTGATTTCTCCTCTTTTAATTTGGGAATATACACGCACTGCTTTAGAAGCAAAATCCGTCACATGGTCTTGGTCAAGGAGATGTTCATATACCATAAACAAATCGAATATAGCATTTCGATTTTCCGAATTTTTTGCCAGACGGAACCGGTTATCTCCAATACTGTTCCGCCCCAGTCGCTCTACCTGTAAATAATCCTCCCGTTTCAAATACAGGCAATGTTTCATCCAATCCACTTCTTCCATAAGAAAATGTATATTTTTCACATTTATAAATGAGTTATTCGGGTAATGCGCCGCCACTTTCTGAATCGCCCGTTTCATGTAATCCATTCTCTCAGCAGGATGTAGCATCCGGTATTTTTCTTTCGATTTCTTTGCCTCAAGATAAATTAAACTATCTATTGTCCTAATATCTACTTTCTCATTATCAATCGAAACACCGTACTCCTGGCACAAGTATTCCATATAGTGAATCAATGTTTTATTGTATGTTACGACCAATACTTTTTCCTTCTGCAGAACTTTCTGTTGCTGCATTTGTATCAATTTAAACAGTGCCACAGTAGTCTTACCACTACCTGCTACCCCCTTAATCAAACTCTGCCCCTTTGTTTTACTATTTACAATTCGTATCTGGTCTACACTTAACTCCATAAATATTCTCCTTCCCGTCCATCTGTACCGTATCCTATCACTTTCCAGAACAAATAAAACTATTTCCAGTGTCGTGTCTTTTTTAATCACTATTTGTATTATATAACTTTTAACGCCTATATTCAACAAAAAAAGACCTGATTTGCCTCAGGTCTTTCCTTCCATCATTGATAGACTCAATTCTTACACATCTTCATTGGTCATGTAATACATACCACC
>JAQXNR010000144.1 GCA_029098105.1 Lachnospiraceae bacterium | reverse complement strand
GTACCGGAGGAATACCAGGACCGGGATGTGGTACATCCCAATTACAAAAAATACAATGCTCCCTATGTGTTTTCCTATCCGGATTCGGAAAATCATCTCCTGATTGTTCCTGAGACTGTCTGTGATATATTGGGAGAATGTCAAAAAGGACAACCCATCCTCTGGTGGCTCAGTCTGGATAATTATTTTAAATACCTGAATCGGATTGGATTGAATCCTGACGTTGTAGGAAACGACCCGTTCCATTTAAGAAATTCTCGAGTTATACATTTCGTACAATGCTACTATGTGAAGGATTTTGTGGAACAGCAATTACAGATTCCCACAGAGCAAATATTTTACCTGTCCGATTACCTGAATTCCCAATTTAAAAATAATGTCCCCATCCTGCGGGAAGATTACATTGTATACAATCCCAAAAAGGGGATGGAATTTACCCAAAAGTTGATAGATGCTGCCCCGGATTTGCACTGGGTACCGATTCAGAACATGACCCCGGAGCAGGTGTCCCGAGTGCTTCACGCCGCCAAACTCTACATTGACTTCGGACCCCATCCGGGCAAAGACCGTCTGCCCCGGGAAGCAGCTTTAAGTGGCTGTTGCATTGTCACCAACCGGCAGGGAAGCGCAAACTATGCCGAAGATGTCCCCATCCCCGACAACTACAAATTCGACCATGAACAGGACCGGATTCCTGAGATTCTTTCTACGATTCGGGACATTGTGACCCATTATGAAACTCATGTAAAAAATTTTGGCCGCTACCGTCTTCGGATTCAAAAGGAAGAGCGGGAGTTTGATTCCTGCATCAAAAAAATATTCCCACAGTTGTGTCAATAATCACAACTGTGGGAATTCCTTTCTGCTACTTTTCTATTTTTGCATTTCTTGTGTCATATACTTTTTTCTTCTCCAATGTCTGAAGGTCGAACATGGCAATCTGCTGTCCTATTGACACAACATAAAACGTATCTCCTATATACACTCCTCTTCCTTTGGCGATTCCATACCCCGCAGTTTCCGGTTCCATCAGAGAATATTGCAGTTCCTCCACAAACCCGGTTTTTTCATTATAAGAATATACAAGGTAATCTCCCATACAGGCGTCCTCTTCATCCCTTACCTGAAAACCAATCCGGTTCTTCTCTGTATCAATAAACAGCGCATTCGGATTTTCTATGACCTCGGCATAGTCATACTCCCTTAGCACCACTTTATCTACTTCCTTCACATCCCCCGGGTCAGAAATGTCAAACATAGACAGTTTCACTCCCAGAATATCACTGTATTCATCTGTCTCCAGTCCGATTCCTAACAGCAAATCTTTACTATACGGATGCAGATAGGAAGAAAAACCGGGAATTTTCAAATAGGAGAGCATTTTGGGTTTCTCCGGATTACTCACGTCCACCGCAAAAAGCGGATCCGTATTCCGATAGGTTACAAAATACGCTGTATCTCCCAGAAACCTGGCAGAATATATTTCCTCATTCTTAGCCAGATTTTTAAGGCATCCCACCTGTTTCAAATCCTCATCGAGAATAAACAGTCCGTTCCTCTGTTCCCCCAGGTCATTATAATAGGTAGTTACCATGCGCAAATACCCATTATATTCATCCATAGAATAATCATCATTAAAATACCCTTTGGCGGTTCCCTGAGCCTCTTTTTTCATCTTTCCTTTCTTGTATGAAATCCGCATCAGTTGGAGACTATCAGAAGAAGCATAGTAATCCGTATCTGCCAAATATATATTTTGGCTGCTCATATACAAATTTTCGGTACCGCCCAGTACTGCCTTTCGATCCACATATTCCTGCTTTTTCAGGGAAATCGAAGAAATAATTGTATACTGACATCCGTTGTAATTTTTCTGAACAATCACATCCTCCTCTGGCACCAGTTTTCCCTGGACTTTCGGAATATATGTTTCTTCCCTTTCCTCCTCTAGGCGTTTTGTATCCATATACCGCTGAGAAATCAGATACAACACTCCGGCCTCCAACCGGGTACTGTATAAAGCACCATCCTGGAAAAATTTATGCAGCAGTTGCGGTTCCTTGGGATTGGTTACATCAAATAGAAGGGTGCGGATATACTCATTTTCTCTGGTCTTGTATGTATCCGATACATCATCGGGATATGACCCTCCTGTCACAACAAGTATACCATCCTGTATATAAATCCCTTCCTGATTAATTTCCATTTCGTATGAATTGAGATTGATTTCCCCAATCTTTTTTGTCTTTTCTCCTGCTGCCTTATAAATATTAATATATTCCGTATTGGAATCGTACTCGTAAATGCAGTTTCCATCCGTCTTTACAATATCCGCCTCATCTACCCCTTGGGTGCGCACATTCGTTTGAGAATAGTCTGAAACAGTATCACCAGCCGAACTTGCATCTGACTCATTTACTTCCATTTCCGCTGTCTCATCCATGGACATGTCTGTGTATTTCGGCGTTCCCCCCACAAAATCCCGTAATTTGTTCTTTACAGTACCCCACAGGGAATCGGACTCGGCATCCTCTATTACATAATCCTTCTCGTAGATTTCCCTTTCACTCTGGTATGTTTTCAGCACTTCATACGCTTCCTGGTAATGCACCGCTGCCAGTTCCTCGTTTGCCGCCTCCACCGTCTCTTCGCGCATGTTGGCATGTTCTGTTTCCACCTGACTTCCTTCGTAAGTTTCATCCTTCCTTTCTCCATAAAAATTTCCAAAGATCGCCAGAGAAGTTCCCACTCCAATCACCAGCAGCAGGGTTGCCGCCATCGCTGCATATTTTGCATAAGATGGGGTCTTTTTCCTATTGATTTCCCCCTTATTCTCCAGTTCCTGCAATCGCTTTTCTACATTCTCCGGCAAAAGACTTTCCGGAACATCCACTTTTTCCTGAAAAATCGGTTCCAGCTCTTCATTCCAGTTATTCTCCCCAAAATTATCCCGTTGCTTATGACCATTATTTCTTTTATTTTCATGATTCATAGCTGTCACCTCCTATTCCATTTTCTTCAAAGATTCCCGCATTTTCTTCAGAGCCCGCTGGTATTTGGAACGAACCGTATTCCGATTCATGTGAAGAATTCTGGCAATCTCCCGGCTGTCATAACCACCATACACCGCCATCGTCACCAGCAATCTCTCCTCTCTGGAAATACAGGAAAACGCGTAAGCAATTTCCTGCCGGTCCAGCACCTGTTCCATCTCGTCCTTACGATAGGACGCATCACCTGCATAATCTGCAGTTTCTTCCGAAAACTCTCCTACCATCTGCTCTCTCTGCCCTATGTACTCCTTAATCTTCCGCCTGCATTTGTTCGTCAGAATTTTAAAAATCCATCCGCGAAAAGCCGTCTCATCCCGCAAATTACCAATCTGGGAGTAGGCATCCAGCACAGTATCCCCCACGACATCCTCTGCATCATGGGAATTTCCTAATGTATAAAGCGCCATTCGGTATAAATCTTCATAGACCATTTCATACAACAAGGAAAAAGCATGGGCATCTTTGTTTTTTGCAAGGAAAACCAATTTTTCCATCTTCTCCTGTTCTTCCATAGAACACCACCTCTCTTCCCTTATACAGTGTCAAAAAAAACCGAATCTGTTGCAACTCATGAAAAAATTTTTTCCAGTTGCTGTTCCAGGCGGTAGTCCCGCTTCACTCTTTCATAACCTCTTCGGGCAATTTCACAGCGCTGTGCATCGTGATGTAAATAGTATTCCACCTTCTCCAGCAAGTCCTCCCGGCTTTCGTATACAACCAGTTCCTTTCCAATCTCAAAATGCTCCTGCAGTTGTTCCTGGTAATTCGTTATAAGGAAACCACCGCATCCCAGAATGTCAAAAATACGCAGTGGCAATCCGGTCTTTATCGGTTTTGAGGTAAAATTCAAATTGATTTTACTGCACTTTAATACTTTTGCCATACCCACTTCATAATCCACAATTCCCCGGTTGTGAATTCCAGGAATACAACTAGTATCGCTCTGGGTATAGATATCCACAGAGAATTTTTCCGCCAGAGCAGTCAGCATGTTAATCCTTTCCTGCTCCGTACATTTCAAACCAAGAAACTGATCTGCCAAAAGTTCTCTATCCACCTGGTGGTAGTCCTCTCCCAAATCCGAATATGCCGCTTCCTGCCGTAATCTCTGCACCATCTCCTGAGGCATCGCTTCTGCCAAAAAATTATAGCCATATACAAGGAGCTGGGATTGAACCAATCCTTCTGCCATTCCCTTTACATATTCATCGGAAAAACAAATTTGGTTATAGGGACATTTTTCCGAGTAGAGGGAACCGACAAAACTCACATCTGCTCCATAGCGTTCCCGGTCCTCCCGGGTCACTGTAACGCTGTCCCAGCGTTCCACGTTCGTCCCCAGTTCCTGGTAATAAACCTGTCCCGGGGCTGCATAGGGCGCAAAGCGCCGGCACATTTCCCGGTCAAAAAGAAAGGTGCGGTTACAGTCATTGGAAAGCGTTTTGGAATATAACATAATTTCCGGACTGTCCAAAGTCCATGTCACATAAGGAACGCCTGCCAACTGACAAACTCTGGACACAATTGGAATATAGTTTAAAGAAAACACCACATCACATTGCACTTTCACAATCTGCTCTCCCACTGCCTTGAGATACTGTGTGTCATAGTCCACGCTTTCCGGCTTTGCCGCATATACAAACACTTCAAAGGGCAGTTTTTCAAATGCCAGCCCCACATCGTATTCCCCTGTAATTCCCCATTTCAAATATAAAATTCTGCATTTCATACTCTCGTTTCTCCCTTCCTGTTCTTCCTTTTTGGTTTTCACTCGACATGTTACAATCTGTTTTTTTCAAAAATAAGCATAATTTTCTCAACATTTTTAATATTTACGAAATTTCTTCTTCCATATATAATTATTTATGAGGGAATTATGTATACAATATAATAAGGAGGATTTTAATGCATAAAATAAAAGTTATGCGCAAAGCAAAAGGCATGTCCCAACAGGAACTAGCCCTTTGCCTGAACACGACCCAACAGACGATTTGCAAATATGAAACCGGGCAGACCATCCCCACCCTCTCTACCCTCAGAGAAATGAGTGAATTTTTCGACACCACAATCGACTATCTGATTTCCGATGAAGCAGAACGTTCTTCTTCCGGAGTTCCCAGACTGCGACTCAGCAGAGATGAATATGCCATCATCCAATCTTATCGCCAACTTCCACCTCAATCCAAAAAAATGCTTCGAAATATCGCCTCTAAAATGCTGCAGAATACAGATTGCAGCGAAATCTAGCACTCGCTTTTTATTTTTGCTATCACTTTTTGTCTTTTTAGTATGTTTTTATTTTATTTCCAAACTTTTAATGTTTATTTTTCGTTTTTTATTAGCACTCTTTTTTAAAGAGTGCTAATTTTCACATTTTAGACACAGTTTAAACACTCTTTAGACACATTCCTGCTCTATCATATAACCATCGAAAGAAAGAAACAACAATCAAACAGATATTTTCAATATCTCATGCATTTATAAAGGAGGAATTATTATGTTTACATTAACCCCATTTTCAACACAGGAACCTGATATTTTTGATTACTTTAACGCATTTGACCACGCTTTTCACACACCGTCTACACCGCAGTTTGCACAGTGCAAAACCGACATTTGTGAAAGCGGCAACCAATTCATCCTCTCCGCAGAACTTCCCGGTTTTGCAAAAGAGGACATTAAAATTGACTTAAAGGACAACATTCTGACCATCACTGCCGTTCATCCGGAGGAGAAGACTTGCAGCGAAGACAAGGAGTCCACACAAGAAGAAAGCCAGAAGAACAGCGCAAAGCCTTCTGTCAATTATATCCGCAGAGAACGCCGCAACTATAATTACAAGCGCAGTTTCAATATCGACGGAATTGACACAGAAAACATTAAAGCAAGTTACACCAACGGTATTCTGGAATTAACTCTTCCTAAAATTATGCCGAAGGAACCGTCCCACATTAAGATTGACGTGGCTTAAAGGTCCAATAAATCAGCCCTTTTTCTTAATTACTTTTCTCATATATAGTCCTTCTTCCATGTGGAGAAGGGCTTTTTTATATCATATCACGAACATCGATAATTTGCATTGATTTCTTATTATTCTCTTAATTTTATGTGAAAAAGGTTGAACCTTATTTCAGATACTGCTAAAATGTACTGGAACCTATTTGTTGTCGCATTTTCCGCTTCAACATATTTTATTTGTTTTTTAGAAAAGGAGATTATTATGAGAAAAATAAAAACTTTTATGAGGAGTTTGACCCGCATTGCCGTCTGCTTTGTTCTGACTGCTTGTGTTGTGCTGGGACAGCCTCTTACTGTGTTTGCTGACGCCGAGTCACAGGATGAAACGATTGTCACGCTGGGAGCAGACCTCTCCGGTTCTGACCGGGCTACGGTTCTGCAACTTCTGGACCTTTCCGAAGAAGACTTGGAGAGTTGTACCGTATTGGAAATTACCAACCAGGATGAACATGATTACCTGGATGACTACCTCTCCAGTAGTGTAATTGGCAAGCGTGCCCTTTCCTCCATCAAGTTGGAAAAAGCCAACGAAGGGGACGGAATTGCCGTTACTACACGAAACATTAACTACTGTACCGAATCCATGTATGTCAATGCACTGGCTACTGCTGGTATTGAAGATGCTAATGTTACCGTTGCCGGACCTTTTGAAATTTCCGGTACCGCCGCTCTTGTAGGTGTTATGAAGGCATATGAGGAATTGACCGGAGAGGAGATTTCGGAAGAGGTGAAGGACGCAGCCACGGATGAATTGGTTACCACCGGCGAGATTTCCGACAGCATCGACGATTCCGAGAAGGCTTCCGAACTGATTGGTTACATTAAAAACCAGGTAGTTTCCCAGGGAGTTACCTCAGAAAGCGATATTCAGGACATTGTAGAGCAGGCAGCAGAGGAGATGGACATCAACCTGAGTAATGAAGATGTAGACAAGATTGTTGCTTCCATGAAGAAAATCAGTAAACTGGATCTGGATGTAGACACTTTAAAAGAACAGGCTCAAGGACTTTACGACAAATTGAGCAATATGGATTTGAATATTGACACGGAACAGGCAAAGAATTTTTTCAGTAAGTTTCTCGACTTTTTTAAGAAGATTTATGATAAAATAGTAAGTGCATTTTCCTGATTTATATTAAATTAGGGAAGAACTAATATAATTACTAGGAGGTTTACTGATTATGACATCAATTCAGGAGATTACACTGGAAGGACAGCCCTGCATCGAAATGACCGCCGGAGATTACACTTCTATTCTGGCTCCCGGTATTGGCAATAACATGATTCGATTCCGGGACAACAAACGGAAGATGGAAATTTTCCGCTATGATGAGGAACATCCTTACACTGCCCCTGCAAATAGTACTGAGACTTACGGTTACCCTTTTCTGTACCTTCCCAACCGTTTGGACAATGGTATATTAAAGGTTTCCGATGCAACCTACCATCTTCCTGTGAATGAACCGGGACCTTTTTACAACTGTCTTCACGGATTTATACAGAAACGTCCTTACACGGTTGTGGAAAAAACGGTTATAAATGAAGATGCAGTGCGGGTTGTCTCCGAATATGTATACGATGAACAAGATGAATTCTATTCCTTTTTCCCAGTGTCATTTACTTTGCGTATGACCTATACTCTTTCTGCCAATGACGGTTTGCTGCAGGAAGTGGAAATGCAGAATAACAGCCAGCACATGTTGCCCTGTGGATTTTGCTCCCACACTCCGTTAAAAGCCCCCTTTGTAGATGGCACGAATGAAAAAGATTATGTTTTGTGCGTTCCGGTTGTAGAGCGCTGGGAGTTGACGAACCGTTGCCTTCCCACAGAAAAAACCCATCCTTTAACAGAGTACGACCAACGATATAACGATGGCACAATGGACTGTGTAAACCACAACATTGACAACGATTTGTATACAGGCGGAATGAATACATTAAATGGAAAAGAATTTCATGGCGCCTATGCCACCCATGTACCCAGCGGACAAAAAGTCTGCTATGAAGTCAGTGATGAGTACCAGTTCTGGTGTATGTGGAATGACAGAGGTGTCAATGGCTACTTCTGTCCGGAGCCCTGTACCTGGATGATTAATGCTCCGAATCTGACCCTTCCTCCTGAGAAAACCGGCTATGTAGAAATTGCTCCCGGTGAGACTTATGAGTGTTGGCAGCACATCTTTACATGCGGACAATAAAAGACTACATAAAAATGGAATGGTTCCCGAACCATTCCATTTTTGTTGCTCTTTTTTTAATTACATCATTCTCTTTTTTTGCCCGTTAATAATATCTATGGTAATACGTGGCACCCTTCAACTCCGACTTGGTAACCTTACGTCCCCATAAAATCATACAGGTTCCTCCAATATTACACTCTCCCACCTTTATATAATCTTTGTGCTTTTCAATAATAATTACAGAATGCCCATTATAACGTATGACATCGCCCACCTGTGACTTGGCAAAAGAAGTATGGGACTTATATTTTGCGTCCTTTCCATAAATTAAATCGCTCATCTTCCAGGCAAAGCCATAACACTGCAGTCCCAGCACCCCGTTTGGACAATAATAGTAATTGCAATACCTTAAACCATACAGGCTGTGATTACACGGCTGATGAGTAACCGTAGAACTACTGAAAGAACTTTTTCCCACATGATTCCAATAGGAATAACTGGGGTACTGTTTTTTCAGTTTTTCAATTTTGTTCAGTATCTTTTGAAGACTGGTGGAATAAACCGTAACCGCACTGGAATATCCACTGTATATCCGTTTTCCGTTATACTTTGTATAAGCCTTGATTTTAAAAGAAACATCGCTGTTTTTTGAAATCTTACTCAACTGGGTACTGACAGTAGTACCTTTCTTTATGCGCTTTGCCAGTTTGTAACTCTTCCCACTGGAACGGTATATTTCGTATCCGTCCACCCCAGACATCTTGCTCCAACGAAGAGTAATCTTCTCGCCGCTGCGTTTTGCCGACTTCAACACCGGCTTGGCAAAACTCCATTTGTAGGAACAGGTGTTACTGTAGGAATCCGTCACAATACTCTGGTCCGCCCGAACATGGTAAGGCAGGACTTTGTATGTATATTTCACTCCCCGGACCAGTTTTGTGTCCTTATAGGACAAATTGGTAGTCGCCACTGCCGGTACTGTTGCTACCTGCTTATACTCCTTTTTATAGGAATCTTTCCGGTAAATGTAAAAACCAGTGGCAGACTGGCTCTGCAAAAACCATCGTATCGTCACGCTGCTTCCCGATTTTGCCGAAACAAAGAGGTTGTATGCCCGTTCCGGAACAATGGGCGCCTCTGTGGTCGTCGCCGGTTCGGTAGTCGTCGCCGGTACGGTAGTCGTCACTGGTTCCGTGGTCGTCATCGGATCCGCAGTAGTTTCTACCGGAGCGCTTACTGCAGTGGACCCATCTGCCAATGCAGGGAACCAGGTTCCCTGTGTTAAAATGGCAACGGTCAACAAAAACGCCAGCAATCTTCTTGATTTATTTTTAGCCATATTTTAACTCCTTTTTTCAATAAAATATTACTAAACTATACCAAAATTTTTTAACCCATAGTAACAGTATAACAGATGTTCTCCACCGTCTGCAAGATTTTTTAAAAAAGCAGTTTTTTCCTGCAATCCGCCGAACTTTTCCTTGCCTAAAAAGAGTGGGTATTATATAATAAAAGTACATGGCGTAAAGCACTTTGTGCGGACTTTCGAAGAGTACATATTCAGGGGATGTTTCTTCGAAAACATCAGTGCATCCGCCAAATATTAAGAAAAAGAGGTATATAAAGGCTATGAAATTTGGTTACTTTGATGATGCAAACAAAGAGTATGTCATCACTTCTCCTAAGACTCCATACCCATGGATTAACTACTTAGGAACACAGGATTTCTTCTCACTGATTTCCAACACTGCGGGTGGATACCATTTTTATAAGGATGCCCGTCTTCGAAGAATTACCCGTTACCGTTATAACAATGTTCCGGTTGATATGGGTGGACGTTATTTCTATATTAACGAGAATGGCACAATCTGGAATCCAGGCTGGTCTCCGGTCAAGACAGAATTAGATTCCTATGAATGCCGCCACGGTATGGGATACACACAGATTACCGGTAAGAAGAATGATTTGGAAGCACAGGTTACTTTCTTTGTACCCCAGGATTTCAAGGGCGAGATTCAGAAAGTTACCCTGACTAACACCGGTTCTTCCGCTAAGAAATTTACTTTATTCTCTTTCCTGGAGTGGTGTCTGTGGAATGCAGAGGACGATTCCAACAACTTCCAGCGTAACTTCAATACTGGTGAAGTAGAAGTAGAAGGCAATATTTTATTCCATAAGACCGAATACAAAGAGCGTCGTGACCACTTTGCATTCTACACTGTTGCTAATGCAGATATTGACGGTTATGACTGTGACCGGGAATCCTTCATGGGTCTGTACAATGGATTTGGCAACCCTCAGGCAGTTGTTGCCGGTAAGTCCAACAACTCCAAGGCAGATGGATGGTCTCCTATTGCTTCTCACAGCCTGAATATAGAACTGGCTGCCGGCGAGAAGAAAGAATTGGTATTCATCCTTGGTTACGTTGAGAATGGCGAGGACAAATGGAATGCCGATGGTTCCATGAAGAAGGACAAGGCATACGCTATGATTGAGCAGTTTAACACTCCCGAGAAGGCAGACAAGGGTCTGGCTGACCTGAAAGCAACCTGGGAAGCACTTCTCTCCAAGTACACCGTTCAGACTCCCGATGAGAAAGTAGACCGTATGGTCAACATCTGGAATCAGTACCAGTGTATGGTTACCTTTAACATGTCCCGTTCTGCTTCCTACTTTGAGTCCGGTATTGGACGTGGTATGGGATTCCGTGATTCCAACCAGGATTTACTTGGATTTGTACATCAGATTCCCGAGCGTGGTCGGGAACGTATTCTGGATTTGGCCGCTACCCAGTTTGAGGACGGCGGTTGCTTCCATCAGTACCAGCCTCTTACCAAGAAAGGTAATGATGCAGTAGGTGGTAACTTCTCAGATGATCCGTTATGGATGATTCTTTCTACTGCTGCTTACATGAAAGAAACTGGTGACTTTGGAATTCTGGATGAGATGGTTCCTTACGAGAATAAGGAAGAATTGGCACAGCCTTTGATGCACCATATGCAGCAGTCTTTCTATCGTGTTGTGAACAATGTAGGTCCTCACGGACTTCCTTTGTCCATGCGTGCTGACTGGAATGACTGTCTGAATCTGAACTGCTTCTCTTCCACTCCGGGCGAGAGTTTCCAGACAACTACTTCCAAAGATGGTAAAGTGGCAGAGTCCCTGTTCGTAGCTACTTTATTCTGTTATGCCGGTCCCGAATATGTAAGAATGTGCCAGATTAAAGGTCTTGATGACAAGGCAAAAGAGGCACAGGCTGAGATTGACAAGATGAAAGACATCATCTGCAAATACGGTTATGACGGAGAGTGGTTCCTGCGTGCTTACGACGATTTTGGCAACAAAGTCGGCTCCAAAGAATGTGAGGAAGGAAAGATTTTCATCGAGCCTCAGGGATTTGCTGTTATGGCTGAGATTGGTAAGGACAAGGGTTATGACATCCAGACTCTGGACAGTGTGGACAAGTACCTGAATTGCGAGCATGGTCTGGTACTGAATCAGCCGGCATTTACCAAATACTATATTGAATACGGTGAGATTTCTACCTACCCTGCCGGTTACAAAGAGAACGCCGGAATCTTCTGCCACAACAATGCATGGATTATTTGTGCAGAGGCATATGCTGGTCGTGGAGACAAAGCATTTGAGTATTATTCTAAGATTGCTCCTGCATTCCGCGAGGAAAAATATTCAGACCTTCACAGAACAGAGCCTTATGTATATGCACAGATGATTGCAGGTAAGGATGCCGGACGTTTTGGAGAGGCGAAGAACTCATGGCTGACTGGAACTGCTGCATGGAACTTTGTAGCAATCTCCCAGTACATTTTAGGTATGATTCCTGACTATGACGGATTAAAGGTAGACCCTTCTATTCCATCTGCATGGGACGGATTCACTGCAAAACGTATTTTCCGTGGTGCTACCTATAATGTAACTGTTAAGAATCCGGAGCACATTTGCAAGGGTGTTAAGAGCGTTACTGTTGATGGACAGGCTATTGAAGGAAATATTCTTCCTGTATTTGAAGAAGGCAGCACCCATACAGTTGAAGTTGTTTTAGGTAAGTAATATTATACAAACAAAATATATACTTAAACTTCCCTTTCTTACTTTAGTTAAGAAAGGGAAGTTTTGTAATAAGGAAAGGGAAAAGATTTTATGAAAAGCACAAAATTATTAAAAAAACTTTTTGCAACAATGCTGTTGATAACAATGTTGTTTACTATGACCGGCTGTCTGTTTCAATTTGATGCCAGCCGCTACACAAAAGCATGTCTCGATTTGATGACGAAGGGAGAAACTGCAGACTACACAGAAATGACAAAGCAGACGAAAGAAGAAGCAGAAGACTGGTACAATTCTTTCCTGGACAAGGAAATAGAAGCCATGACATCCAGTATTTCCAATATGACAGAAGAGCAAGAACAAAATTTCCGTTCTCTGTTCCAGAGCATTTACAAAAAAGCTAATTATACTGTAGGCGAAGCTACCCGCAATGATGACAAGTCTTACAGCGTCCCCATTACAATACAGCAATACAAGATTTTCAGTGGTGAAATGCAAGTTGTCGAGGACCAGTTAGTCGATTATTACAAAGAACAGATAGAAGCAGGTAAAACCTTAAGTGAGGATGATTTAACCCAAAAAGCGGTAGACATTTTATATGAGGATCTGACAGCAAAACTGGAAACTGCAGAATATGGAGAAGCAGAGGAATTTACCGTTATTGTGAGACCGAATTCTGAGAATGTATACAGCATTGACCAGAATGATTACACCACGATTGTAAAAAAACTATTTGACATTGATGAATTAAATTAGAATACTCACCTATGAAGTGCTAAAAGCAGTTGGATTTCTCAAAGGAACCAACTGCTTTTTTAATATCTTCAAATAAACCGATTCGCCTGCAACAACCAGTTTGCCCGGAAAAATCGCATCAAATTCCAATATCCCCCTCCTAAAAAATCATATTCCAAAATCAAATCAAACTTAGCGTTCATGCTGCGCACATCCTCAAACCACACCTCATGCTCTGTGCCATCTACTGCCTGATAGCGAATAAAAGGTGCCTGGGCAATCTCATCATATTGTACTTGGGCATCATGTTCCCGCGCCAGTTCAATGGCACCCAAATATCCAATGGTAACTGCCTTTGTCTCTCCACTTACATAGGGAAGGGGCCAATCATACCCATAGTTTGGAAGTCCCATATATATTTTGCTGACAGGGATTCTCGTAACCGCATAGTCCAGCACCCGGCGTACACTGGGAATAGGAGCAACTGCCATCGGCGGCCCGTATGTATAGCCCCACTCATAAGTCATCAAAAATACTGCATCCGCCACCTCTCCTAACCGGGCATAATCAATGCCCTCATATAACAGCCCCGGCTGGTCATCCGAGATTTTAGGCGGCAGCGCTACCGTTACCCGGTATCCTTCCGGTGCCATACGCGAACGCAAATACGCAACAAAATCTACATATGCTTCTTTATCCTCCGGCAGAATAAATTCAAAATCTACATCAATTCCCGTATATCCCTTTTCACCCATGACTGCCAGCAAGCGGTCTGTCAACACCTCCTGTACTTCCCGATTTTCCACCAGTGTATTAACCAACTGGTTACTGAATGTCCCCTCTTTAGAAAAAGGAGTCAATACCAACACTGGGCTCACGCCAAAGCGAGCCGCCGCCAACAGCAGATTCTCATCCGCTAAAGGCACCAGCTCGCCTTCCTCTGTGTATCCATAAGAAAAATTGTACAACCGCTGTAAATAAGGAAGACTGGACAACAGTGTGTTCTCTTCCACATAGGGGTATACATAACCAAAAAAATCTTTTGGCCGCCTGTCCTGCCGCATTTCCTCCGTATTCATCTGCACCCATAAAGCCTGCCCCACTACAAGAGGGTAAGGCGGCTCAATCTGATTGTCAAAAGCTAAATCATAAGGGGAAATCCCATACTGCAATGCGATGGAATCCACACTTTCTCCACTCTTCACAACATGAATCATATATGTACTCTCATTTCCGTTTTACTAACATATATGAAATGCAATCCAGGTTTATGCTACGAAAATATAAGTGCCATCTAAGACAACATGCCAAGACATTTCAGAATATAAATCCATATTGTCAGAGTGAACGCCGAAAACAGAGTAGACAAAACAATAATATAGGACGCCAGTACCTCATCATTATCCATCTCCTTTGCCATAACGTAACCACTTACTGTAGCCGGTCCACCAATCATAATCAGAATTGCCAGCATCTCCTGGTCCTGAAAGCCCATCCAGATTGCCAGAGGAATCACCACCAGAGGCTGAAGCACCAGTTTAATTACCGTTCCCCAAATTGCCGGGCACTTCTTTGTCCGGGCAGAAGTAAAGGTAAACCCTGCACCAATCGCCAACAGTGCCAGCGGCGTCGCGGTACACTGCACTAAATCAAGGGTTTTCGTTACCATCTTCGGAAGTTTTAAATCAATCAAAGAGGCGATGCACCCCAATACAATGCCGATTATGATAGGGTTCTTCACAATATTGATGCAGGCCTTTCGGATTCCCTCTTTCCCTTTTGTATTTTCCTGATTTCTTCCCCGAAACGTCAGAACCACAACCGATGCCACATTGTAAAATGGAACCGCTCCCACAATCATCAGCGGAGCCAGCCCTGCATCTCCATACATATTTTTAATAAATGCCAGTCCGAGAATCGCCGCACTGCTTCGAAAAGAACCCTGTACAAATGCTCCAATCATCGTTTTATCCTTCATAAACAATTCTGCACCTGCCCATATCAGGAAAAAACTGACGACTGTAGTAGCAAAACAGAATACGACAAATCTCCAGTCGAATTCCCGTCCAATATCCGCAGTCCATAAATCCTCAAAAACCATTACCGGCAAAGCCACACAAAATACATAACGATTCGCGACTGCTACAAATTCTTCTGTCAGCATTCCTGTTTTTTTGAGGCAATAGCCCAGTACCATCACAGCAAAAATCGGGACGGTACCATTTAAACTATAAAGTAAATTACTCATCTTCTCTTCCTTCTTCTGTATTCCTATTCTCAGAAGTCTCTGTTGTAGCCTCCTGCTCCGTTACCTTCTCCTGGCTTTTTCGGTATTTTTCCCAGAAAGAATCCTCCTCTTGTGTCGTCGCTGCCTCGTAGGGGTCCTGATTCAAATCTATGACAACACCACTTCCCACATCTGAATTCTCCAGATTGTCACTGGTAATATTCACGGTAAGGGAGAATGCCCCAATTCCGGTTGCTATCATAACCAGCCATATTGCAATAGAACGCAATGGATGCTTCATACTGCTCCCACCTTTCTCTATACTGCCCAACTGCAAAAAAGTACTCCTAAAAGTAAAAAACACCTCCATATATGGGAGGGAAATAAAAAGTAAAACAAACTCAGCAAAACTACATCAAAAAAATAAAGAGCCTGCCAGTCAAGCCACCGACAGGCTCACATCTTATTATTCCTCTACGCCTTTTTCCTTGAGATATTCAACAATATCATTTACTGTTGCAATGTTATTCAAATCATCGGCAGGAATCTCAATGTCATATTCTTCTTCCAAAGCCATAACAAGTTCAAACAAATCCAGAGAATCTGCATCCAAATCCTCTTTGAAATTAGAACTCAATTCAATGGTAGCAGCATCCACATTTAATTGTTCTGCAATAATCTCTTTCATCTTCTCTAACATAAGTTTCGTCTCCTTTTTAGCAATAGTTTTACTAATGAAAATATACTATACAAGTAGAAACCTTGTCAACTATATATTAACAAGAATTTTACAACATTTACATTATATAAGAAAGTACTCGTATTGACAACCATATTTGTTAAAAAAAGTGATTTCCATAAAATTATGATTGACTTTACCAAAATTTCATTTTATACTTTAAAAGTAATAATTATTCTTATTATTATTAAAAACTACCATCCAGAAAGAGGTGATAGAATGGAACAGAAATTGAAAAAAAGCCGACAGCGCGATGCAATTATTGCATTTCTCATGACAAGAAAAGATCATCCCACTGCCGATATCATATATGAGAATGTACGCAAGGAAATTCCCAATATTAGTCTGGGAACCGTATACCGCAACCTTGCCCTTTTGACCGAAAGAGGAGAAATCTTAAAACTCTCTTTTGACAGTGCTTCTGACCGCTACGATGCTACTACTACCCCACATTACCATTTCCGCTGCCGCACTTGTGGAAGTGTCTGCGATTTGGAAATTGAGGAAGATTTTAATGAAATACTGGACCGGGCAGGGCAGAATTTTAATGGACGGATTGAGGGACAAACGATATTTTTCTTCGGCACCTGTCCGAATTGTCTGAATCCAACAGAATAATAATTTTGTGAAAAACT
Organism: Lachnospiraceae bacterium; assembly: GCA_029098105.1. Taxonomy (GTDB): domain Bacteria; phylum Bacillota; class Clostridia; order Lachnospirales; family Lachnospiraceae; genus NC2004. Next base: position 14,689 of record JAQXNR010000144.1, on the reverse strand, counting down.
ATTGACAAAAAAAATGGAATGATGTATCATTTCGTTAATATCAGTAATTATTACTGTTATTCAAAAGCATATACTGTAAAGAATACTTTACAATAAATATTTATAAAGAAAAGGAGATTACTACTATGAAGAAATGGGTTTGTCAGGTATGTGGTTATGTTTACGAAGGAGATGCTGCTCCGGAGAAGTGTCCTCAGTGTAATGCACCGGCTGAGAAGTTTACTGAGCAGTCTGGAGAGAGAAGTTGGGCTGCAGAGCATGTAGTTGGCGTTGCACAGGGTGTACGCGAAGACATTATCGAGGACTTAAGAGCAAATTTCAACGGAGAGTGTTCTGAGGTTGGTATGTACCTTGCAATGGCAAGAGTTGCACATCGTGAGGGTTACCCGGAGATTGGTCTGTACTGGGAGAAGGCTGCTTACGAAGAGGCTGAGCACGCTGCTAAGTTTGCAGAACTGTTAGGTGAAGTTATTACCGATTCCACCAAGAAGAATCTGGAAATGCGTGTAGAGGCTGAGAACGGTGCTACTGCTGGTAAGTTTGACCTTGCTAAGCGTGCTAAGGAATTAGGTCTTGACGCAATCCATGACACTGTTCATGAGATGGCTCGCGATGAGGCTAGACATGGTAAGGCATTTGAAGGATTACTAAAGAGATACTTCGGCTAAGAGAAAACCTTGAGGCTAGACATGGTAAGGCACTTAAGGGACTTTTAGAGAGATACTTTGACTAAAAGACCTGTGTGATAAATGTACTATAAGGAGGAAATGGCAATGGATAAGTATTTTTGCAACCCCTGTGGTTACACCTATGATCCGGAGAAGGGTGATCCAGAGCATGGAATTGAGCCAGGAACAGCATTTGAGGATCTTCCGGATGATTGGCATTGTCCAATCTGTGGTGTGTCAAAGGACTTGTTCCAGAGAGTAATTTAATCTGAACAGACGATGGATTTATCATTGCCTGAGATTTGAAAATCCCAAGCGTAAGCTTGGGATTTTCTCTGCGTAATCAGCATCTTTATGGTGTACATACAAGATAAGTCTAGAGAGGACGTTTTATGAACAAGGAATTCTGCCTATTTGAACTCTACTGAGCAAACTGGCTCTCATACAACTGTGCATAGAATCCCTTCTGCGCCAGAAGACTTTCATGATTTCCCTGCTCAATGACGTTTCCATCCTTCATAACAAGAATCACATCGGCTTCCTGAATTGTAGACAGGCGATGTGCCACAATAAAACTGGTACGTCCCTGCATCATTTTTGCAAAGGCTTTCTGAATTCGTATTTCCGTCCGGGTATCAATACTGGAAGTCGCTTCATCCAGAATTAACATCGGCGGCAGTGCCAGCATCACCCGGGTAATGCACAACAACTGTTTCTGCCCCTGGGACAGACTCCCTCCATCCTCGTTAATGAGCGTGTCATACCCCTGGGGAAGACGCTTAATAAAACTGTGGGCATGGCTCGCCTTTGCAGCAGCAATTATTTCTTCCTCCGTCGCCTCCGGTTTTCCCATCACAATGTTGTCCCGAATGGTACCCTCCCGCAGCCAGGTCTCCTGTAATACCATACCATAACTGGTACGAAGACTTTCCCGGGTAAGATGACGGATATCGATTAATTCTTCTTTTTTCATATCTCCTGTTCCCACCCGGATTTCGCCACTGTTGACATCATAAAAACGCATTAGAAGGTTAATCAGAGTAGTTTTTCCACAACCTGTAGGCCCCACAATGGCAACACGCTGTCCCGGCTCCACCTTCAGATTAAAATCCGTAATCAACGGTTTGTCCGGCACATAGGAAAAATCTACACGGGAAAGTTCCACTTCCCCGTTGGGCTTTGTCAATTCCACAGCATCCTCATCTTCTGCAACCTGAGGTTCCTCCTCAATCAAATCAAAAATACGCGCCGCACATGCGAGAGCATTCTGCAATTCTGTTACTACCCCGGAAATCTCATTGAAAGGCTTTGTATACTGATTGGCATAACTCAAAAAACAGGACAACTGTCCAACTGTAATGCCTCCTACTACAGCATAGAGTGCTCCTACCAACCCCACTCCTGTATATACAAGATTGTTTACAAAACGGGTGGCAGGATTCGTGATGCTGGAATAAAAAATCGCCTTCAGAGAGCAGTCCGCCAGCCGCTCATTAATCTCATCAAACTGCTCCAACGCTTCATCCTCATGTCCAAATGCCTGTACGACTTTCTGGTTCCCCACCATCTCATCAATGAGAGCGGTCTGCTCACCTCTGGTCTCACTCTGCAAATGAAACATCTTGTAGGTGCGTTTAGCAATAAAACTGGCAACCAGAAGGGAAACCGGAGTTACCACTACTACTACAATGGTAATTGTCACATTTACACTCAGCATAAACAGCAGTGTTCCCAAAATGGTGACAACACCTGTAAAAAACTGGGTGAACCCCATGAGCAGTCCGTCCGCAAACTGGTCTACATCAGCAATCACCCGGCTGACAATCTCTCCATAAGAGTGGTCATCCACATATTTCAGCGGAAGAATCTCTATTTTTTCAAAGGCCTTCTGCCGCACATCCCGGATGGTATGGTAAGTAATTTTGTTATTGCAGACATTCATAATCCACTGGCACACCGCCGCAATCAAAATCACAATACCCATTTTTTTCAGAATGGCAAAAATTCCATCAAAGTCCACATTCCCTTTGCCCACAATACAATCAATGGCATCTCCGGTCAAAATCGGAATATATAACTGCAACGCCACTACTACAGTTGCCAGCACAATCGAAAGGACCAGAAAAATTCGGTAATGGCGCAAATAATTCCATACTTTCTGGATGGTGGCCCGCTGGGTGGTGCGCTTCGCATTGGGGGATTCCCCTTTCAAATTCTTTTCTTTCTTGCTCATCATCAGCCCACCTCCTTTTTATACTGGGATTCATAAATCTCCCGGTAAATATCACAGTTCTTCAATAATTCCTCATGGGTTCCCGTTGCCACAATCTGCCCATCATCCAGCACAACAATCTGGTCCGCACCGCGTATGGAGGAAGTTCTCTGAGACACAATAAACACCGTCGCCTTTTCTTTCATACCTGCGATTGCCTGACGCAATTTTAAGTCAGTTGCATAATCCAGTGCCGAAGCAGAATCATCCAAAATCAAAATTTCCGGCTTTTTCACAACCGCCCGGGCAATGGTCATGCGCTGCCTCTGACCGCCGGAGAGATTCTTTCCTCCCTGACTGATGGTAAAATCAAGACCACCCTCTTTTGTCTCCACAAATTCCTTTGCCTGAGCCACCGTCAAGGCTTCCCACATGTCTTCCTCTGTGGCATCTTCTTTTCCCCATTGAAGATTGTCCGCGATGGTTCCCTGGAACAGAACTGCTTTCTGCATCACCATGCCAATCCGTTCCCGCAATTCTTCCAAAGGGTATTCTTTTACATTTACTCCGTGAAACCGCACCTCTCCCTTTGTGGCATCTTAAAATCGTGGAATCAGATGGACCAGAGAAGATTTCCCGGAACCGGTACCACCAATAATACCTATCGTTTCTCCCGGTTTGACTTTCAAATTCACATCCGTCAAAGATTCCTCTAAAGCATCCCGGTAAGTCAATCCTACATGTTCAAACTCCAGAATATAGGGACTGTCCTTTTCCTGTACAGCAGGCTTACTCTCACCCTGCAAATCCGACCGGGTAAAAGAAGGCTGCATTTCAAATACCGACTGAATTCGATTTCCACAGGCAATCGCTTTCGTCACAGTAATAATCAGATTTGCCAGTTTTACCAGTTCCACCAGAATCTGTGACATATAGTTTACCAGAGCAACCACTTCACCCTGGGTCAAAACTCCATTGTCTACCCGGATGGCACCCACATAAATCAGAACCACCGTCGCCATATTGATGATGACATAAGTGATGGGATTCATCAGGGAAGAAATTTTCCCCACAAACATCTGAAGTCTGGTCAATGCTTCATTGCTCTCACGAAAATGTTCCAGTTCCTCCTCTTCTTTTGCAAATGCCCGGATGACCCGGATACCAGTAAGATTCTCCCGGGTAATGGAGAGTACTTTGTCCAGCCCCGCCTGCACTTTGCGGTACAGAGGAATGCTGATGAGCATAACACCAAAAACCACGATACAGAGTAGCGGAATCGTAACAACAAAAGTTACCGCCGCCTTACTGTCTACAGTAAACGCCATCACCATAGCACCGATGACAATAAAGGGAGAACGCAGAAACAGACGCAGCACCAGATTCACTCCAGACTGCGCCTGATTGACATCACTGGTCATCCGGGTAATAAGAGTTGACGTCCCCAGTTTGTCCATCTCAGAAAAAGAAAGGCTTTCGATGTGGGCAAACAGCGCATGGCGCAGTTTTGTGGAAAATCCCACCGCCGCCCTGGCAGAAAAATACTGTGCCGTAATAGAACATACCAGTCCAATCACTCCCAGCGCAATCATAACCAGACACATACGAATAATATAGGGCTGGTCTGCCTTTGCAATACCCACATCTATGATTGCCGCCATAACCAGCGGCACAAGCAGTTCAAAAGTCGCCTCCAACATCTTAAACAGCGGCGCCAAAATACTTTCTTTTTTATAATCCTTTAAAAATCTTAATAGTTCTTTCATCGTTCTCTCCTAAATAATAATCCCCCCGCCTAAAGGAACCCCCTCAACATCCCCGAGACGAATGGTAACCAAATCCATTTTTCCTTGCACACCCTCCCGGGTAATCCGGTCAATCTGTCGGTCAATAATATGCTTTAAATAATTCCGCACATCCCGGGCATTTCCAAAATTCCTGTCCTTATGCTCTAAAGTATTTTCAAAATAATGGAAAATATACTTTACCGCATCCGGCGCAAGGGCATACTGCATTTTTCGGCACATTTCAATCAAAATAGAAACCAAATCAAATGCCTCATAATCCGGGAAGTCTATGTAAGTATTAAACCGGGACTGCAACCCCGGATTTGCCGAAAGAAACCGTTTCATCTCATCGGTATATCCCGCTACGATTACAATCAGGTTCTCCCGATGATCCTCCATCGCCTTCACCAGCGTATCAATTGCTTCCTGTCCAAAGTCCTCCCGGGAACCGTTGGAAAGGGAATATGCCTCATCAATAAACAGAACACCTCCCAGAGCGCTCTCCACCACTTCCTGAACCTTCTGGGCGGTCTGACCCATATAGCCTGCCACCAGTCCGGAGCGGTCCGTCTCCACCAGATGTCCCTTTTCCAGAACCCCAAGAGCATGGTAAATACGCGCCAGTAACCGAGCTACTGTAGTTTTTCCCGTTCCCGGATTCCCTGTAAACACCAGATGCATTTGTATCGGAAGTGGGTCAAACCCCTGCTCCACCCGCAGTTTGGAAATGTTTAATTTATTTACCAGATTTGTCACTTCTTTTTTGACCGAATCCAGTCCAATCATGTTGTTCAATTCTTTCAGTAGCCCATCCAGTTCTGCATTTGCCTCCGTATCCTGCTCCTTCAATTCCTCTGGAAGTTTGGCAAACTGCTCCGCCTTGTTGGCAGCATCCGCAATTGTAATACTCTCTTGTTTTGGTTTCTCATCAAAATTTGTAATTCGCACACCAGAAGGCGTGGAAGGCTCCTGCTTCTGCTCTTCTTCTCCGGCATAAGTACGATGCCTAACCATCTCTTTACCGGAATCCATAGAAATCTGTCTCCTGCCATACCGGGAATAAATATCCGTCCCTTTCCACTGTGCCAGTTCCTCCTCCAATGTACGACAGAAAATGTTCAGATTGTCCAGTTCCTCCTGGGACACCGTACCATCACAGGCAATCAGTTCCTGCCCGGCACTGCGCATGGCTTTGATGTATTTTTTACAGATTCCCCGGTATGTGGTATAGAGGGTTTTATTCCGCTCGTATTCTGCTCTCAAAAAATATTGAAAAGACAAGGGTACCCGGTAACGGAACTCCTCAATCGGAAACACATGCTCCTCGGCATACCGACGAAATGTATTTTTGTCAAATTCAAAATGTAGTTCCCGGTTGACAAACTTAATCTCCCGTCTGTGCGCATCTCCGGTAGTATAGGAAAGAAACACAAAAAACTTCAGCAAATCATTCATGAATATTTCCTCTACCCGCACATCATCATTTTCCTGCCCATAAGGGCTGCGCTCAATCTCTGAGCAGGTTTTAATGCACTCTAAAAGAAGTGCAAAACTGTCATTCTCCATCCTCCTGCATGTCCTCCTCTATCTCATCTCTCTCTTTCTCGACTTCTGATTTATACTTCTTCTTAAAATACAACATAACTGCGATTGACACGAAAAATAACACTGCGCCAAAAACTGCAGTCACCACTGCCGCCACCTGCTGTCCACCAGAAAATCCTACCGAATGAAATACATACCAGCACAACCCCCCTCCACCTATACTCAGGCCCAGGGATGCCACAATACAAAACAATGCTACTTTATATATAATCTCATACAATTCGGACTTCATATATATTACCTCAAACAACGGTAGTCCCAGCCCAACACATAAGGGACCCTTTCTCTATACTGTAGTATACGCAATAATATTCCCCGCGTCAAATAGGTAACTCCAACTTTACATAAAGTTTACAGTCCAGTGATAGATACTATGTTCAACGAAAATGAAATTTTATTCGTAACCGAGATTATTTTGTGCTATACTGTGTAATGACATGAGGGACGCTCATGCACAAACCCATATATAAGGGTATAGAAAGTGAGACGATGAAAAATGAAATTGGGAAGAAACGATGCATGCTGGTGTGGCAGTGGAAGAAAATACAAGTCCTGCCACATGTTTTTTGACGATAAAATAGAACAAATCGTAAACCGCAACAAACAAATTGTGGCACCACCCCGGGATATTATTAAAACTCCGGAACAGATTGCAGGAATGCGTAAAGCGGGAGAAATTAACACCATGGTACTGGATACGGTGGAGCAGCATGTAAAGGAAGGTGTGACAACAGAAGAATTAAATCGGATTGTAGAGGAACGCACAAAGGAACTGGGCGGCGTGTGTGCCTGTCTGGGATATGAGGGCTACCCGAAAAGCGTCTGCATTTCCATCAATGAAGTGGTATGTCATGGCATTCCCAGTGAAAAACGACATTTACAGAACGGAGACATTGTCAACATTGACTGCACTACCATCGTCGATGGCTATTATGGAGATGCCTCACGGATGTATATGATTGGTGAAGTCAGTGAAGCAAAGAAAAAACTGGTTCAGGTGACAAAAGAATGCCTGGATGAAGCAGTTTCCATTGCACAGCCATGGACTACGCTGGGAGATTTCGGCTATGCCATTAACAAAAGGGCAACCGAAAACGGTTACAGTGTCGTGCGGGAAATCGGTGGTCATGGTGTAGGACTGGATTTTCACGAAGATCCCTGGGTACCCCACATCGGACAGCCAAACAGCGGAATGCTGATTGTCCCCGGCATGACCTTTACCATTGAACCGATGATTAACATGGGAAAACCAGATGTCTTTTGTGATGCCGAAGATGGCTGGACAATTTACACCGATGACAATCAACCTTCCGCCCAGTGGGAATATACCCTTCTCATTACCGAGAAGGGGAATGAAATTCTGTCCCGCTAGTTAAGATTCTCTAAAATTCTTCCAACAACCCCATAATCTCTTCTTTAGTGAGCGTGGCATTTGCCACGCTCTCTCCTTCAATTACATGGTCTACCAGTTCTTTTTTCCGGTTCTGCAAATCAATAATCCGTTCCTCAATGGAATTTTTCATAACCAGCTGTGTCACAGTCACAACTTTGTCCTGCCCAATCCGATGTGCCCGGTCTGTCGCCTGGTTCTGGGCTGCAATATTCCACCATGGGTCAAAGTGAATGACGGTATCTGCCGCTGTCAGATTCAACCCTGTTCCCCCCGCCTTCAGACTGATTAAAAACACTGTGGACTGCCCTTCCTGGAACTCCTCCACCATAGCCCGCCGCTCCTCTTTGCTATTCTGCCCGGTCAATAACAATGTATGAATTTCCAGTTTTTCCAATTCCTTTTTCAATATTTCCAGCATAGTGGCGAACTGGGAAAATACAAGAATATTACTTCCCCCGGCTACCAGTTCCTCTGCCATAGACAAAAAGGCATCTACCTTACCGGAGCCTCCTTTATAATCCTCAATAAACAGATTCGGGTCACAGCAAAGTTGCCGCAGCCGGGTTAATTCTGCCAGCACTTTCATCTTGTCCTCCCGAAACTGGACATCGCTCTTTTTGACCAAATCCCTGCGCAATTTTAAAAAACGGGCATGGTAATATTTCTCCTGAGGCTCTGTCATCGTAGTATAAATGATATTTTCAATCTTATCCGGTAAATCCTGCAGCACCTCCTTCTTTCTTCTTCGCAGAATAAAGGGAGCTACCATCTTCTGTAACCGTTTCAACGCATCTTCGTCCTTTTCCGCCACGATGGGAACCTCATAATTTTTCCGAAAAGTCTCATAAGAATAGAGGTATCCTTTCATAACAAAATCAAAAATACTCCAGAGGTCACTCAGTCGGTTCTCTAACGGAGTACCAGTTAAAGCAAAACAATGAGAAGCCCGGATGGACTTTACTGCTTTTGCTACCTGAGTGGCAGCATTTTTGATGTACTGCGCTTCATCTATAATCATGTACAGAAACGGTTTGTCCGAATACCACTCCAAATCCCGTTTTAATAAATCATAAGAGGTAATTACTACATCTGTCTGTTTTAGACTTTTTAACTGTTTCTGCCGCTGGGCAGCGGTACCCACAATCACCTTGACCCTGATGTCCGGTGCAAATTTGTGAAATTCACTTTCCCAGTTGTATACAAGAGAGGCAGGGCACACAATAAAAGAAGTATTTTCTTTCTGATTGTACCCCGGCTCCTGAAGAACCGACAATAGCAGGGTAATTACCTGAAGCGTCTTACCCAGACCCATATCATCCGCCAGAATTCCCCCAAATCCATAGTGGGACAATGTTTTCAGCCATCGATATCCGGTTTTCTGGTAACCTCTTAATTCCGCCTGAATTCCTTTTGGCACTTCGTAATCGCTGTCTGCCACTTCCCGCATTCCCCGAATGATGGATTTAAACTGACTGGAACGGACTACCAGCATATTTTTTCCCCGCTCCTTCATTACCGCATCAATATAATTGGCGCGGTATAACGGCAGTTCCACACTGCCATCTCCCCAGTCTTCATCCCGGATTCCCAGACCGCTGCTCATTTCTGCCAACGTGCCGAGTCCCGAGCCATCCAACTGCATAAAATCTCCATTACGCATTCGGTAATATCGACGTTTCATGCGGTAAGCAGACAGAATCTCTCCAATCTCGTCACTACTCATCTCTGGAATATCCACCCGCAACTGCAGCAATTCCCCCTGCACCTGTACTCCGGCAGTTACCTTCGGAGTCTTGCGAATGTGGAACTGACGTATGGCATCGGACACATACAGTTCTCCCAGTCCTTCCAGTTCCTTCATTCCACTTTCTAAAAGCTGGTACATATCTCCCTCAGAATGACAGGAGAGCAAATACTCTGCCCCTTCCCGCTGTTCACTGGGAAAATACCGTTTCGCAGTCTGATATGCCTTACGCTCCGTCTCCAAATCACGGAAACTTCCCTCCTGAACCGCCGCCCAGTCTGCCAGATTATAGGTTTCTTCGCCGTAACACGCCTTTAAATTGCAGGTCATACTGTCCTGTGTCGGAGCATCCAGGTAAATCTTAATCTGACACTCCTCCGGCATAAAGGTGTGCAAGTCCACTTCCTTCTCCTCGATGTCAAAATACCGTTCCACTTTTCGAAGGACATGCCCACAAAAACTGACATAGTCCCTGTGATTTAAATAACATTTTAAAAACGGGGTTCTGGAAAGGGTGGCAATATAGTTCCAGTCCTTATACTGCTGGAACGTACGAATAAAGGGAATTGCATTTTTTTGAAACCCTTCGCTTACCACATATACAACCCGCTGTTTTTCGTCCAGCACAAAATCCTTGAGAAGTCCCTTTATCAGCAAAAGATTAGGCAGGGTTAAATAAACTCCCATCTCTGCCTTCTCAATTTTCAAAGGAATTCTCGGATTTTTGTCCACTACCTGACAAACTTTTCCATTAATAGAAACCATACTCCCTAAATGCCCCAGAAGCATCTGCTCCATATATCCATCTGTCAGCCTCATATAACGCGTAGTATGCATTCGGTCATAATGGGACTCCAATCCCCCAATACTGTGCATATCCTCAATCATATGGATATAGTACAAACTTTCTTCGGTAAAATTGTTCCTGTCATGAACAAAAGATAGACTTTTTCCGTAAGAAAAATATTCCTTCCCCTGCAATAACTCATAAAACTGACCAATGTCTTTGAGCACATATTTTTTCTTTTCTGTTCCAATCTTGAATTCCACATTCTGCGTTCCATAATAATCAACTACAATATTGGGAAACAGTTGGACCGGCTCATTCATAACCGTATCGGAAACCGTTTTCTCACTTTCGGACCAGTAGATCGACTGGTCTACGCCGGAATATTTTTTAATCAATTGCATAATCGCACTGGAACTGTGACTACCCTGCCGGTCATAGGCAGAAGCATATCCAGTCTCCAGCCGTCTGGCAGCGTCCCGCATAAGGTCTTTGCCTGCTGTTGTCCCCTCCTTTTGTTTTTCCAAATCCCGGGCACTCACCAGTTTGTCCGACAACTTCTCCTCCAGCAACTGCATGACAACATTATGCCCCACTGCCACACAATGCTTGCAGAAAGGTGTTCCACCCATATAATCCTTGCAATCACAGGATGCATATAAAATTCTATCCTCTGCAGCAGAGTCCAGAACCAGTACCGGATGGTACTCATTTCCCGTACTCCCCAGAACCTCTGCCTGAACTACACAAAGACTGTTCTCCTGCTCTGTCTCCTCCGGCAGCCGGGACAAGCCTTCTTCATAGTTCTCCAACATCCAGTCTCTGACATCCTCTCCTTTTTCCATAATTGTCAGATTTTGCACCGCCTTTGAAGCGTACAATGCCTTTCCCCGGATTAACCGACCGCGGTCACATTGTTTCTCTATATCCTTACCAGTTAACTGCATTACAGTTCCTTCTTTCTTGTCCCATTTCTACTTCATCTGTAATTGGCGGTAACGGTTCAGTGTTGCCGCAATTTCCTGTTTTCTTGGCATCGCCAGATTACCCGGCACCCCACCATCACAAATACCGGCAAACCCTTTTTCCTGTAATCTCTTTTCCAGCAGTTCCACTGCTTCCTGAATCGTTCGTCTGCCATCCAGCACATGAAGTTTTGCATATTTTACAATATGCGCCAGAGCATTCAACTGCTCAGCATCCACTAACTGCTCTACATAACGCAAATCAATTACATCCCGATTGATTGAAATGGAATCTCTTCCCATTGTTTTCATTTTGACTCGGTTGTCCGCTGCAAATTTTCGATCTGCCAGAACGATTCTCTCATAAGAAGGCTCCTGACCGTCATCTTCGGCCGCCTCCTGGGGAAGGGGAAATGCTGCTGCCTGCTCCTTTGCAAATTCTGTAATCTCCATAGGCACATAGCGGTTCATCTGTATAATTTTATCTGCCTTATGAAAATAAGAACCGGAACTACCTGCCACCAGTATCGTGGAAATTCCATATTTTTCATAGAGCATAGTAACCCGGTCAATAAAGGGGGTAATCGGCTCCACATCCTTATGCACCACCCTTTGCATCAATTCGTCCCGAATCATAAAATTGGTAGCACTGGTGTCCTCATCAATTAAAAACACACGGCTTTTGCACTCCATTGCCTCCACCACATTCGCTGCCTGAGATGTACTTCCCGACGCGTCCTCTGTGGAAAACTGGCGGGTATCCTTGCCATTTGGCAAATCTTTTATAAACAGGGAGATGTCCACCTTCTGAATTCCCCTGCCATCTTCTGCCCGCAGTTTCATGGCAGTGTCATCTGTGATGACATATTCCCGTCCATCCCCGGCAATGTGATTGTACACCCCCTGCTCTAATGCCTTGAGCAGCGTGGATTTGCCATGGTAACCGCCGCCCACAATCAAGGTAATTCCCGCAGCAATTCCCATGCCTGTCAACTCCCCGTGATTGGGCAGGGAAAAGGTTACCTTCATATTCTCAGGGGACTGAAACGCTACCGCTCCTTTCATCGGACGGGAACTGATTCCGGATTCCCGGGGAAGGATTGCGCCATCTGCCACAAAAGCCACCAGCCCCTTTTCCTTTAAATGTTCCCGAATGTACTGCTGGTCCTGAGCCAACGCTGCTGCCCGGTCAAGTTGTCTTTTGTCCCATGCCGCATAATATAACGTTTCTTTTACACACTTTGGCAAAAAGTCAAAGAAAATTTTCATCAATTCCCGGGCATTGATGGTCCGCCCATTTGCCGGAAATCCCACTTCCATTTTCAGCGTGATGGAGCCATCTGTCTCCGACACCTGACAGCCACTTCGCATAAGTACCTCCTGTCCGGGACGGGTCACAGACAGTAATCCGGACTTCCCGGACCCTTTTGCTTTAAAAGAATATTCATTCACTTCCCGGGCAAACCGACGCAGTAACTGGTCCTGCAAGGCAATCCGCTTGCAGGGCATATCATACAGTGAATCCGGGAATGCCGCCCGGTCTCCCCGAACCTGAATGCTGACCTTGGAAGGGGCGGCAAAGGGGTCCCCTTGAACATGGTCAATGGACATCAAGTAGCCATCAAAGGAATATGCTCCTCTGGTATCCTTATACGCCGGGTAACTCTTATGGTCAATGCGGTTCAATAATTCCCGTAAATCTGTTGCTGTTTTCATGTGTTGTACTTCCTTTCTATCCGTAATACATTTACAATCCTTATAAATTTACCCCAGTGCCACATCCAGAATCATCATCAGCAAAAAACCACCTGCAAATCCCAGAGTACTCAGGTTGGAATGTTCTCCTTCGGATGCTTCCGGCAACAACTCCTCTACCACCACATAAATCATAGACCCGGCAGCAAAAGCGAGCAGATAGGGAAGTAACGGTGTAATGACGGATGTGAGTAAAATGGTAATACCGGCACCAATCGGCTCTACAATGCCAGAAGCCACCCCGTAGGCAAATGCCTTGTGCCGGCTTTTACAGGTACTCTTTAAAGGGAGGGAAATGACTGCCCCTTCGGGAAAATTCTGAATGGCAATTCCGATTGCCAACGCCATTGCCCCGGAAACAGTAACACCAGCATTTCCTGCCAACACTCCGGCAAAGGTAATGCCCACCGCCATTCCCTCTGGAATATTATGCAGGGTAACCGCCAGGACAAGCATTGTGCTTTTTTTTAATTCAGCGGGCATCCCCTCTGGTTTTTCCTCATTGATATGTAGATGGGGAACAATCATATCCACCACCAATAAAAATCCAATTCCCAGAACAAATCCTACAGCGGCAGGCACAAAGGCAAGCCTTCCCATATGGGCGCTCTGGTTCATGGAGGGAATCAAAAGGGACCACACCGCAGCAGCTACCATCACCCCGGAGGCAAACCCCAAAAGAATCCTCTGTACCAAAGGTGGAATCTCATCTTTTAATAAGTATACGCAGGCTGCTCCCAGCCCCGTTCCCAAAAAGGGAATCAGTAGTCCAGCAAACAACATTCTATCTCTCTCCTTTTTATATATTCCATTATTTAGGCAATTGCGAAACAATTTTACATTTGTTACGATAGTTTGCAATAAATATTATAACGATGCTTCATTGCACAAAAGCAGTGCAAAGGCGCATCTTATATAATATTTATTGCAAACTATCTGGAAACTACAAATTGCAAATACACTGTTTCGCAAACGCCTATATTCCATATTTAGTATATCCAATTTCCCTCCTTTTGTCACTCCTTTTCCCCTGACGCTGGTTGACATTTTTAAATCCTACTGGTATCATTTTACTTGTTGATATATCAACATTATATACTAATAAAAAGGAGGCGGTTCAGTATGACTATGACTGACCGTTTTGAACTATTTGTCACTACCATTACCCAGATTTATAAAAATCTTCAGCGAATCAAAAGCCATGAAATGGCAGAATTTGATTTAAAAGGCACCCATGTCATGTGCATGTTTGAACTGAACCGGCATCCAGAAGGACTTACAGCAACAGAATTACGTGCCCTGTGTGAAGAGGACAAAGCTGCCATTTCCCGGATGATTTCGGAACTGATAGACCGCGGACTGGTTTCTAATCCTGGTGAGAAAAAGTACCGCTCCCCTCTCACCTTAACAGAAGAAGGAAAAAATATTACCCGGCGCATTAATGAAATGGCTGCCAATGCTGCCATTGCCGGAAGTGCCGACATGAGCCATGAAGAACGCATGGATTTTTACAATACACTGACAGGAATTTCAGACAATCTGAAACACTATTTAGAATCTTTGGATTAAATCTATGGAGGTCTCCCATGAACATTTTTAATCTTGCCACTTCCAACATGGGCTTCGGCGGTGTCGGAGAAAGCGGTATGGGGTTCTACCACGGCAAAGATGGCTTTGCTGCTTTTTCCCACTACAAAAGCATTGTAGACAAAAAAACATGGCTGGATTTACCCATGCGGTACCAGCCATATAAAACCTTCTATGAAAAATTAA
>JAQXNR010000143.1 GCA_029098105.1 Lachnospiraceae bacterium | reverse complement strand
GTGCAGTTTTTAGTGTATAATGAAAACACTAAGTAATCCTCGATAGCTCAGTCGGTAGAGCGCACGGCTGTTAACCGTGTTGTCGTAGGTTCGAGCCCTACTCGGGGAGTTTTTTTCTCGGCAGATTTTCAGTCATCTGACTCTCTGCTGGCGTTAGGTATTGGAAATATGTCGAGTTTGGACCTTTAGCTCAGTTGGTTAGAGCTCCCGGCTCATAACCGGGCGGTCCTGGGTTCGAGCCCCAGAGGGTCCATTTACAATTAAATATGCCGGCGTGGCGGAACTGGCAGACGCCCGGGACTTAAAATCCCGTGGGTAGTGATACCCGTACCGGTTCGATTCCGGTCGCCGGCATTCTTATTTTTTAAGTAAACCTATATATTTTAAAGGTTTGCTTTTTTATTTCTCTGCTTGCATTGACAAGAATCTTGTTATAAGTGCAATTTTTTTATGAAAAATTATTGCTTCTTCTTGTACAAATCATCTAAAAATGATATAATATTTATTATAAATTGAACTAACAATTGGAGGGGTACGGTATGATAAAAATTCAAGATTTCTGTGATATGGACAAATTTGAGAGCATTATGAACAACTGGGCTACCAGTACAGGATTGGCTACGGTAGCAGTTGGGGCAGACGGTGAATATATTAGTGAATGCTATAATTTTACCGATTTTTGTATTAAGTTGACCCGGGGAAGTGCAGAGGGTTGCAGGCGCTGTGAGAAGTGTGACCAGGAAGGACAGGGAGTGTATTCTTGTCATGCTGGATTGGTTGATTTTGGAATTCCTATCACTCTGGATGATGGAACGGTGTTGGGAAGTGTTATTGGTGGACAGGTACTGCCGGAGAACCCCGATGACGAAGTATTTCGTAAGACCGCAAGAGAGTTGGGCATCAATGAGGATGCATATATTGAGGCATTACATAGAGTAAATGTAAAGACAAGAGAAGAGATTGAGGCATCGGCTACGCTTTTGGGTGATGTTATTAATATGTATGTTCGGGATTGTTATGTTAAAATGGCGAATCGTAAGATGCTGGACAAATTAAAAGATGGAATTCAAGAAGCTGCAGAACAGATTGAAGAGGCTAATGTCAGCACGAAGAAGATTGAAAACTTCAGCAAGCGTCAGCGTATTTTGTCATTGAATGCATCCATTGAGGCTGCACGTGCCGGTGAGGCAGGAAGAGGTTTTTCTGTTGTAGCAACAGAGGTTCAGAAGTTGGCAGAGGGAATGTCCGTCACCAGTACAGAGATTTCTACTACATTGGCGAAATTGACCCAGACTATTCAGGATTTGAATCAGTAGTTATAAGAACATGCCGGGAATGTTCCCGGCATGTAATATTTTGTATATAATATTTTATGTGGATATAAAAAATCCTTGAAAACACTGTTTTCAAGGATTTTTATACGTGCGTGAGAGGATTCGAACCCCCGACACCTTGGTCCGTAGCCAAGTGCTCTATCCAGCTGAGCTACACACACAAACCATTTTTCAAGATTGCTCTTTACTCAACGATAGTTATTTTAACAAAAAGGATATATAAAGTCAAGCAAAAGTTTGGAAAAATATAATTAAATTTAATTGTAAATTCCAATGAATGTTATGTTACGCTTCTTCATTAGGGTTTACATGTACCATGATGTGTTTTACTTTAGGGAATTCCTGCTCAATGGCGGTGTGTACCTGCTCTGCGATTCGGTGGGTTTCTTTGAGCGGTTTATTGCCATCTGCGCAGATTTCAATATCTACATATATTTTACTGCCAAATACCCGTGTGCGGAGAAGGTCTACTCCCAATACCCCTTCCTGTTTCAAAGCACAATCTAAGAATTGTTGCTCTGTGGCATCATCGCAGGACTGGTCTACCATTTTGCTGACGGCATCCATAAAAATGTCATAAGCTGCTTTCACGATGAAAATACAAATGACAAGGCTGGCAATTGGGTCCAGTACAGGGAAACCGAGGCGGGCTCCGGCAATACCAATTAGGGCGCCGATGGAAGAGAGTGCGTCAGAGCGGTGATGCCATGCGTCTGCCATCAAAGCACTGGAGTCAATACGCTTGGCGTTAATTCTGGTATACCAGAACATTGCCTCCTTACATACAATAGAAAGAATGGCGGCAACCAGTGCCAGTGTTCCAGGGATGGTCAAATCATTGGAACTGCTGAAAAATATTTTCTCAACTGCAGAATACCCAATGGCGAGTCCGGTAAACAGCAGAATGGTAGACAAAATAATGGCGGCAACACATTCCAGCCGTTCGTGTCCATAAGGATGCTCTTTGTCGGAATCCTTTGTGGAAAGACGAACTCCAATAATGACAACAATACTGCTGAATACATCAGATGCAGAGTGAACCGCATCGCTAATCATAGCTCCGGAACTGGCGATGATGCCTGCTAGGAATTTCAAGCCGGAAAGGAGCAGATTACCTATAATACTAACAATAGATACTCGGTATGCCACCTTTTCAAAGTCTGTGGCAGATGTTTGGAATTGTTTGTTTGCGC
Source organism: Lachnospiraceae bacterium (assembly GCA_029098105.1). Classification (GTDB taxonomy): domain Bacteria; phylum Bacillota; class Clostridia; order Lachnospirales; family Lachnospiraceae; genus NC2004. The sequence goes on along the minus strand of JAQXNR010000143.1, from coordinate 9,322 downwards.
TATCCATAATGGTTACCTCCTGAATCGTTATGAAATGCACTCTGTGGCAACTGCGGAAACGGTGTGGGTGCGGAAATGAGTATAAAAAAACACCCACGAAACCAGTAATAGCAACTACTGTCCCGCGGATGTAACATCCACTGTCACCTAGGTGACCCGGCTCCCCTGACAATGTCCCGGCCTGCTCAGTTTGTACTGTAGATTAGTATGCAGTGCAAAGAGTATTTCAGTTAATATATCAAAATAATATGTTACTGTCAATAAAAATGTGCAGAGAAAAGAAGAAATAAAATCATTATTTAAAGTTTTTGTCAAATTCTGTATTTTTTAAAATCAGAGAAGAACCATTCTTTTTGTAAGAGATGGAGGCTTTTGCATCCTGTAAGAAAGGAACTGTAAAAGTAATGGTTAAATGATTGACATAGGGAAGTTGATTCGCAGCCTTTACGCTAATGGAATCGCTTCGTTTTTTGGCAAGGGACTTGGCAATCTCTGCATCAATTTCCGAATTCCAGGTGAGATTTAAGGTAACACTATATAAAGAATTAGTACCCTGCTCTACACTGCATTTCAGAGAATCCAATGTCATACTGGAAAATTCTTCATCACTCAGAATGTCCTCAAAGGTATTTGTAATAGCCTGCTCCGGATTATCCGGAAGAGAGAAGGATTCGGTAGTTTTTTCTGTGGTGTTAGAGTTGTCTTTTTTTGTAGCAGCGACTTGGGTTGTTGTGGATGAAGCGGTCATTTCCTCTGGATTTTGATAGCGCACGCTGCACCCGCATAAAAGAATCAGAGAAAGAAAAAATAGTATGGATGAAAAGAAACGGAAACATAATTGCTGCATTTGTCTACCTCCTGAGTAAATTACAATATGATTGAAATTATAATGCTTGTTCTGACTTTGGTTATTATAAGCACAAGTTGCTATTTTTGCAAGAGGAAAGGGCAATTCTGAACATTGCAATTCTGTTGTGGTGTGGTATAATAAATTACAAATTTGTTAAATATTTTACTAGGGAAGGGACGGGTTAATATGGAGCCGATTAGTCAGGAAGGTCTTTTGATTGCGATTGTAGATACGCTGGAGAATAATAATAAGCCGATTTTAGAGCGGATTGAACGTTTGGAGCGGGAATTAACGGAGTTGCGCAAGATTGCCCAGAAAAATCAAGGTATGATTGAGGAATTGTACCAGGCGATGGCATCGGGATACCTGAGTGGTCCCTCACAAGTAGTCTAGAGGGTTGTGAGTATGAAGATATCAGTATCGAATTTTGCATGGAGTATGCAAAACAATGCTCTGGTGTATGAGGAGATGGAAAGAACGGGAATTCGTGGATTGGAGTTTGCACCTTCAAAATTGTTTGGTGAAAATCCTTTTAGTGAGGAGAAAACCCGTCAAGCCGTGGAGTATTTTAATGGGATTTATCAGATTTATGGAATTCGTCCTGTGTCTGTTCAGTCTATATGGAGCGGTTGTAAAGAACAGTTATTGGGAAGTGGGGAAGAGAGGTTGCGTCTAAGGGAACAGACACAGCGGGTCATCGAGTACGCGGCTTCTCTCGCCTGTCCGGTAATCATGTGGGGAAGCGGAGCTTGCCGGAGTCGTAGTGATTATACACCGAAAGAGCAAGTGGAGGTGGCAAAGGAATTTTTCCTGCCGCTGGCAGATTATGCGGGAGAGCGAGGGGTTACGATTGCAGTGGAAGCGGTAAATGCTTATTATGGTTCCTGCTTTCTGACCAATTCTATTGATACTCTTGATTTTGTGTGGGAGTGTCATCATGATGCACTTCGCTTTAATTTTGATACTGGTATAATGCAGATGGAGGGGGAAGAACTAAAAGATTTCGAGAACTGGCAGAGAGAACAGGATGTGGATGATTGGCTTTCCTTAGTAATCCATATTCATGTCAGTGCTCCCAAGTTGGCTGCAGTGACAAAGCAGGAGTACCAGCAACAACTGGCAAAGTTGTTATGGGAACAGAACTACCCAGGGTATATTTCCCTGGAGATGGTAGATGCTGGAATTCCTGCTCTGTATTCTTCTATGGAAGTGATGCAGCAGTTTTTATAAAATGTCAGAGATTTACTGTAGAAGGGAAAATCTTGGCTTGTGGTCAGTTCACAGACAGGGAGGAGTTGGAGATGAGACCATACACTGTTGTAGATTCTGAACGACATCGTCTGGGGCGTTTTGAAGTCTGTATGGATACGTTATTGATTGAACAGCAGGAGTACCCTTATTCCTACACGAGAATGAAGGAGAGTGTGGCGATTCTGCCGGTGAATGAGGAAGAACAAGTCGTCGGACTGATTTACCAGTACCGTCATGCGATTGACCAATGGGTGTATGAGGTTGTGGCAGGCGGAATCGAGAAGGGAGAGACGCCAAAGGAGGCAGCCATTCGGGAATTGGAGGAGGAGGCTGGTTTTATTGTAAAACCGGAAAATATTATTCCTTTGGGGACGGTATATCCGGTGGCGGGAACCAGTAATGAGAAAATGCACTTTTTTGTAAGTAAGGGATTTTTTTCGGGAAAATCAAAAAGAGAACCTACAGAATTTGTAAAGCCTATTGTGTGGAGAATGACAGAACTTGAGAATCGCATTGCAGATGGCAGTTTTACGAATATGTACGGAATTGCGTTGTGGTATAAATACTTTTTGTACCGGGAGCAGCAGCGACGGGATGAGATTTAGGAGGACATGAAATGAGTTATGCAGATACCTTGTTTATTAATATGTGTCAGGATATTATAGAGAATGGATACAGTACAGAGGGAGAGAAGGTTCGACCCCATTGGGAAGATGGGAGCAGCGCCTATACTATCAAACAGTTTGGTGTGGTGAACCGATACAATCTGGCGGAGGAATTTCCGGCGCTGACCCTGCGCAAGACTTATATTAAGTCGGCAGTGGATGAACTGTTATGGATTTGGCAGAAGAAGTCTAACAATGTCCAGGATCTGAAAAGCCATATATGGGATGCCTGGGCAGATGAGACGGGGTCTATTGGAAAGGCTTACGGATACCAGTTGGGAGTAAAACACCAATATAAAGAGGGGATGATGGATCAGGTAGACCGGGTTATTTATGATTTAAAAAATAACCCCTACAGCCGCAGAATCATGACTAATATTTATGTACATCAGGATTTGCATGAGATGAACCTATACCCCTGTGCCTACAGCGTAACATTTAATGTGACAAAGGAGAAGGACAGTGACAAATTGACGCTGAATGCGGTACTGAATCAACGAAGTCAGGATATTTTGACGGCCAATAACTGGAATGTTGTGCAATATGCGGTCCTGGTTCATATGATGGCACAAGTTTGCGACATGAAACCGGGGATTTTGCTTCATGTAATTGCAGATGCTCATATTTATGACCGGCATATTCCAATTGTAAAGGAATTGATTCAGCGACCGACATACGATGCTCCTATTTTTAAATTGAATCCGGATATTAAGAATTTTTATGAGTTTACAGTAGATGATATTACGATTGAGAATTACCAGGCGGGAGAACAGATTAAAAACATTCCCGTAGCAGTATGACAGGAGAGAATAACATGATGAAATGTATTGTTGCAGTAGCACAAGATTGGGGAATCGGAAAAGACGGCGGGCTTTTGGCACGCAATAAAGAAGATATGAAGTTTTTCCGCAGTATGACAGTGGGAAACGTGGTAATCATGGGGCGCAAAACGCTGGAGAGTTTTCCGGGTGGAAACCCTCTTCCTGACAGAGAGAACATTGTAATCACTCGGGAGAAGGAATATTTCCGGGAAGGTGTTCATGTAGTACATTCCATAGTAGAGGCGGAACAACTTGCCAATCGGATTGCGGATGGGGAAAAGGATATTTTTGTTATTGGCGGAGAAAGTATTTACCGACAGATGCTGGATTTGTGTCAGGAAGCTTATGTGACCCGGATGCATAAGACTTATGAAGCGGACACTTATTTTCCGAATCTGGATGAACGCTCGGAATGGCAACTTACCAGCCAGAGTGAGAACCGGGAGTACGGGGATGGTACATTTTGTTTTTGCACCTACACTCGGCAGGAATAAAGTTTTGAAATCTGCACATTCTATTATTAAATGATTGGTGGGGAGTGGGAAGAATGCAGGAAAATAATGGAATTGCAGTAGAAAAGAACAGGAGCAGGACAGTTTCGCTAGAGCAGGTGGTGAAGGTTCTGTTCCTGTTTTTATTTGGTGGTTTACTGTATTATTATATGGAAATTTTGTACCGAGGGTATTCCCATTTTTCTATGATATTGTGTGGCGGGCTTTGTTTTGTTTTAATCGGTGCCCTGAATCAGAAAAAGGATTGGAATTTGTCGATTCTTTCTCAGATGGTAATCGGAGCACTGATTATTACGGTGCTGGAATTTTTGACAGGAGTTATTGTGAATCTGTGGTTAAAATGGAATGTGTGGGATTATTCATTGGAGCCCTATAATATATTGGGACAGGTTTGCCTGGTATACAGCAATTTATGGTTTCTATTGTCGTTTCTCTGCATTGTATTGGACGATTTTGTGAGAGCGTTTGTTTTTGGGGAGAAGCATCCGAAGTACCGCTGGCTGTAAATAAAAGTAGGCATGCTCTTTTTTTTCATTGCTGCATAATATAAAGGGAAATTGTATGTAGGAGTGGAGTATGAGCAGAATGGATACAGGCTTAGAAAAAAAGTTGCAGAGCTGCCAGACGGACCAGCAGTTTCCTGTTTCAAATGTAACACAGGAGGAGACAACGGGAGAATTGAAAGTAAGGGTGAATTCGGAAATTGCGGAACTCCCTGTAGAGGATGCCCGGATTCAAATTTTTAATCCAGATGACCCGGAGCGGATACTTTATGAGGGGACAACGGATGCCAATGGAGTAACGGATGTTTTTGAGTTGGAAACGCCGCCACTGGAATACAGTATGGCACCAAATGAGAATCAACCCTATGCCACCTATTCGATTCGGGTTTTGAAACAGGGATATGATACTCAGGTAATCACAGGAGCACAGATTCTTCCTACTGCGATGGGGCAGCAGAATGTGAAACTGCTTCCCAATGAGGAAAGTGAGGAATTGGGAGAACGGATTGTGATTGGTCCTCATACCCTGTTTGGAGATTACCCCCCAAAAATTCCGGAGGAAGAAATTAAACCAACTCAGGAATCCGGGGAAATTGTGTTGAGTCGGGTGGTAATTCCTGAATATGTTGTGGTGCATGATGGAGTTCCCTCAGATAGCACAGCAGAAAATTACTATGTGAGATACAGTGATTATATTAAAAATGTAGCTTGCTGCGAAATTTATGCAACCTGGCCGGAGAATACCATTATGGCAAATGTTCTGGCGATTATGTCTTTTACCCTGAACCGGGTATATACGGAGTGGTATCGAAACAAAGGCTATAATTTTACGATTACTACCTCTACAGCCTATGACCATAAGTGGATGTTTGGAAAGACGATTTATGATTCCATCAGTAATGTGGTGGATCAGTTGTTTAACAATTATTTGTCCCGTCCCAATGTGGTACAGCCGATTTTAACCCAGTATTGTGACGGAAAACGGGTGACTTGTCCAGGGTGGATGACGCAGTGGGGGTCAAAATACCTGGGAGATCAGAATTATACTCCAATTGAGATTCTTCGCTATTATTACGGAGATAGTATTTACATCAATTCGGCGGAGGAGATTGCCGGTATTCCTGCTTCCTGGCCTGGCAGTGATTTGACGATTGGTTCCTCCGGGGCAAAGGTCCGGCAGATGCAAGAGCAGTTGAACCGTATTTCCGATGCCTACCCGCGGATTCCGAAAATTGCAGTGGATGGGGTTTATGGTCAGGGCACGGCAGAGGCGGTGAGAACGTTTCAGAAAATTTTTGATCTGCCGCAGACCGGGGTAGTAGATTACCCTACCTGGTATAAAATATCTAACATTTATGTAGGTGTGTCCAGAATTGCAGAACTGGTATAATTGGTAACTTCAAGTTACCGTTAAATTGCCATAATAAAAAGAGTACAGGTATCAGATTATTGTACCTGTACTCTTCTGCATTGTAAAATAAACTGCAAAATTCTGTTGCATAGAAAAAGGAAATTGTATTATAATGTCCTAAGACATGTATATTATTCGCTTAACTGGGTACGTTTTACACCTTTGAAGGTACGGGTGTATAAACTCTTCTCGTCAGTATACAGCCAAACACCTAACACATCCTTCACAATATAAGCAACCTTATTGGAGGAAACGTTCATATATAACACTTGATCAACATTTAACTCCCTACATTTTGCAGCTGCGGTTGCCGCATCCGGTGCAGTTAATTTGTGTTTTTTTACTGCCTGTTCTACTGTCATAGCAAGACCCCCTTTATAATCTTGATTTTACAATTCGATTTGTACAAATTACACAAATCGTTTTGTGCTTTCTGATATAATTATAATACACAACTGAAAAATTTACAATTATTAAAAATTCACAAAATTATATGTGAATAACAAGGCAAAAAGAGAAAATAATAGTAAGTTTTGCTAGGAATGACCTTTGGTCATACCGATTTTGTGGATTCTGTTGGGATTAGCAGGAAATTTTATTAGAATTCTCCAAGTTTTCTTTACCTTGAATCCCAGAGAAAAAGAGGGTATATTGGAATATGGCGAAATTGAGAAGAGACCGGATTTATTTAAGGAGGACATACGGATATGGAATATGTTCAGAATTATGATAAACGTATGCAGGAAATGATGGAAGAAAACCGCCGTTTGAAAAAGGTGCCCACCCTTTTGCTCCACAGTTGCTGTGCGCCATGCAGCAGTGCGGTGTTGGAACGGCTGGCTCAGGATTTTCGGATTACGGTGTTTTATTTTAATCCGAATATTGAGCCCCGGGAGGAATATGTCAAACGGGTGGAAGAATTGAATCGACTCTTGGAACAGATGCCTTTGGGACAACCGGTTTCTCTGCTGGAGGGTGGTTATGAGCCGGAACGGTTTTACCAGGCAGTTCAGGGACAGGAGAACAGCGGGGAAGGGGGAAGCCGTTGCTATGCCTGTTATGAACTGCGGTTACAGGAAACTGCCAAAATGGCTAATGAAATAGGGTTTGATTATTTTACTACGACTCTTTCCATCAGCCCGTATAAGAATGCTAAATGGTTGAATGAGATTGGCAGCCGGATGGCAAAAACAGGGACAGCGGCATATTTGTATTCGGATTTTAAAAAGAGAGATGGTTACCGGCGGTCCATTGCTTTGTCTGCCGAATATGGGCTATACCGACAAGATTATTGTGGCTGTCGTTTTTCCAAACAGGAGAGGGAACAGCAGAAAAGAGAGAAATCATGATTTTTTTGTAAATCTTTTATTTTCTATGAATCATCCCTTGTGGAAAACGTTAAAATATGATAGAATAAGACAATTTGAGAAGAAAGAGAAATCAGGGCGCTTTATGTCGTGAAAGTATCTTTTTTTTTTGAGAAATTTTGCGAAAGGAACAGGTGAAACAATGAAAGCTTTTCTTATTTTAGAAGATGGACATGTATTTACCGGTGAAAGTATTGGGTCTACCAGGGAAGTAATCAGTGAGATTGTATTTAACACTTCCATGACCGGCTATTTAGAGGTTTTGACTGACCCTTCCTATGCTGGACAGGCAGTGGTTATGACCTACCCTCTGATTGGGAATTACGGCATTTGCCGTGAAGATATGGAAAATGCCAAGGCATGGCATTCTGCTTATATTGTCAGAGAGATTGCGAGACGTCCCAGCAATTTCAGAAGTGAGGACTCCATTGAAAATTTCTTAATAGAGCAGGACATTCCCGGAATTCAGGGAGTGGACACGAGAGCGCTTACCAAAATCTTGCGGGAAAAAGGTACTATGAATGGTATGCTTACGACAAATGCAGATTACGATTTGGACACAGTGCTGGCACAGATTAAAGAGTATAAAGTACAGGGAGTAGTAAAAGCGGTTTCCTGCAAAGAAAAACAGTTTTACCCGAGCCAGTGCGAGGGAGAAGCAAAGAAAGTTGCGCTTCTGGATATTGGAACGAAGCGTAACATCATCCGCTGCCTGACGAAGCGGGGATGCGATGTTACGGTGTATCCGGCGATGACAAAGGCAAGTGAGATTTTAAATGATAATCCGGACGGCATTATGCTGAGCAACGGACCTGGAGACCCCAAGGAGTGTCAGGATATTATTCAGGAAATTAAGGTACTGTATGATTCCGATGTTCCGATTTTTGCAATCTGTCTGGGACATCAGATGATGGCTTTGGCAAACGGAGCAGATACGGAGAAGATGAAATACGGACACCGGGGCGCCAACCATCCGGTGAAGAATCTGGAGACGGGAAAGGTTTACATTTCTTCCCAGAACCACGGTTATGTGGTAAAGGAAGACAGTTTGCCGAAGGACATTGCAAAACCATTGTTTATTAATGTGAATGACAAGACCTGTGAGGGTGTGCGCTACCTGAATAAAAATGTATTTACGGTACAGTTTCACCCAGAAGCCTGTGGTGGACCACAGGACAGTGAATTCCTGTTTGACGAATTTATAAAAATGATGGAGGTGAACGCATAATGCCACGGAATAAAGACATAAAAAAAGTACTGGTGATTGGTTCTGGTCCGATTGTTATTGGACAGGCAGCAGAGTTTGACTATGCCGGAACCCAGGCGTGCCGCTCCTTAAAAGAGGAAGGAATTGAGGTCGTTCTGGTAAATTCCAATCCAGCAACCATTATGACTGACAAAAATATTGCAGACCATGTATATATTGAGCCCCTTACGATAGATGTAGTGGAAAAGATTATGTTGAAGGAGAAGCCAGATAGCATTCTGCCCACACTAGGAGGTCAGGCTGCATTGAATATTGCCATGGCACTGGAAGAAAGTGGCTTCTTAAAGGAAAATAACATCCGTTTGATTGGAACTTCTTCCCAGACAATTAAGAAAGCGGAAGACCGTCAGGAATTTAAAAATACCATGGAAAAAATAGGAGAGCCGATTGCACCTTCTGAAGTTGTAAATTCTGTAAAAGAGGGATTGAAGTTTGTAGAGAAAATCGGTTACCCGGTTGTGCTTCGCCCGGCATACACGCTGGGAGGCAGCGGTGGTGGTATCGCTGCAAATGAAGAGGAATTCTGCGAGATTCTGGAAAATGGACTTCGACTGAGCCGTGTAGGGCAGGTTCTGGTAGAGCGTTGCATCGCCGGTTGGAAAGAGATTGAGTACGAAGTTATGCGTGATGCAAATGGAACTTGCATCACGGTATGTAATATGGAAAATCTTGACC
>JAQXNR010000142.1 GCA_029098105.1 Lachnospiraceae bacterium | reverse complement strand
TTCCTTCTGAATCCGCTTACTTTCTCCTGCAGCCTTTGCTGCCGCCAAAGCTGCCTCCAAATTCTCCGGTCGCAGTTCTTCCTCCTGTTCCTCCGCTTCCATTACAGTTTCCTGCACTTCTTCCTTCTGCTCTTCTGCCATTTCTTCCACAGGAGTCTCCTCTTTGTCAGCATCTTCCCCTACAGAAATTCCGCAATAGGGGCAGAAATTCATATCCTCATCAAATTCTTTTCCACACTTCTTACATACTCTCATAGTTCTTTTGCCACATCCTGGGGATGTGTACTCCTTTCCAAACTCTTTACCCTTTATCTTAGCACAGTTTTACAAAAATCAAAAGTAAGGAATCCAAGATTTCTTGAGATTTTCACAAAAATATGATATGTTGTTATGAGATTACGTTTATAAAGGAGTTAAAAATATGAAATCAGCACCGTTAAAAGGAACCCGGGACTACCTCCCAAAGGAAGCAGAAATCCGGGATTACCTGCAAAATAGTATTCTTGAAACTTACCGAGATGCAGGGTTTTGCCGCATTACCACCCCGATTCTGGAAGACGCAGTCAATCTGGACAAAAGCGATGGCGGCGAAAATCTGAACCTGATTTTTAAAATTTTAAAGCGGGGAAATAAGCTTATCCAGGCACTGGAACAGGACAATGTGACCGAACAGGACTTGAGCGACATGGGACTGCGATACGACCTGACACTTCCCCTCTCCCGCTATTACGCCAACAACCGCAATGAATTAATGACCCCCTTCAAAGTCATTCAGATGGACCGGGTTTACCGGGCAGAACGTCCACAGAAAGGTCGTCTGCGGGAATTTATGCAGTGCGACATTGACATTATTGGAAACCCTTCCATGGATGCAGAAGTGGAATTGATTCTCACCACCACAAAGGCTCTTAGAAACATTGGCATTCAGGATTTCACAGTAAAAATCAACGACCGCCGGATTTTAAAAAGTATTTTTTCCTATGCCGGGTTTGCTGAGGAGGACAATGAAAAACTGGCTATTATTTTTGACAAACTGGACAAGATTGGTCTGGAAGGGGTAGAAGCAGAATTAAAAGAAGCTGCCTTTCCGGAGGAAGCCATCGCACGTTTTCTGAAATTATTTGAAAGCGGCAATTTAACCATTGATTCTATTTCTGATGTATGTGACGCCTCCTATGTAGAAAACATAAAATATATTATGGACACCGTAAATACCGTCTCCAACCATGCTTTTCCTATTGTCTTTACTCCTTCCCTTGTCCGGGGACAGGGCTACTATACCGGAACGATTTTTGAAGTGGAGGCAAAAGGCTATAGCGGTGCTTGTGCCGGAGGCGGACGCTACGATAACCTGATTGGCAAGTTTTTAAATGAAGATATTCCGGCAGTTGGATTTTCCATCGGATTTGAGCGTATCTTTGGAATTTTGATGGAACAGAATTACCAGATTCCCGGTCAGAAACAACGGATTGCTCTTTTTTATAATCCGGAGTCTTACCCACAAGCCCTTACCAAAGCAGAAGAACTGCGCAAAGATTATATGGTTTCTCTCTTTGCCCGTCCAAAAAAACTGGGGAAATTTTTAAATAAAGTGGAGAACCAGAATTTTGATGGCTACCTTGTTTTAGAAGAAGCGGACGGAGTAAAACTATTTTCCAAATAAGAGAAGGGAATTACGAAAATAAAAAATGTTTTCGGCACGCATGCGCGTCGAAAACATTTTTACTTTATTGCTACAATCTTTTTTTATTCATATCGTTTTGTCAAACACCTGCCACCATATTTAAAAAATACTGATGTACCGCAGGACTTTCGTTTAATTCCGGATGAAATGCAGTAACCAACTGGTTTTCCTGCCTTGCAGCCACTATTTTTCCAGCTTCCTGCGCCAGTATTTTCACCTCAGGTCCCGCCTTTTCAATATAGGGTGCCCGTATAAATGTCATAGGTATTTTCCCACAATCTGCAAATGTATTCTCCACGAAAAAACTGCCCAACTGTCTTCCGTAGGCATTTCGCTTCGCCGTAATCTGCATTGTACCAAGGCAGGGAGTTCCCCCTTCTACTTCCTTCGCCAAAAGAATAAGACCGGCACAAGTTCCCCAAACGGGCATTCCTTCCTGAATCCGCTTCTTTATTGTGTCCCATAAATCCAATTCCTGAAGCAGTTTGCCGATTACCGTACTCTCTCCTCCAGGTATAATGAGTCCGTCAAAAGGGCGTAAGACATCTTTCTTTTGTCGGATTTCAAAATGTTCCACTCCCAAACGGTCCAGCATTTGTTCATGCTCTATAAAAGCCCCCTGTAATGCCAGAATTGCAATCACCATATTACTGCCCCCGTTCTGCCATAATCAGTTCAATCTCCTGTTCATTAATTCCTACCATGGCTTCCCCCAAATCCGTCGACAGTTCCGCAATCAGTTTGGCATCTTCATAATTTGTCACTGCTTTAACTATGGCAGCAGCCCGCTTCGCCGGGTTACCAGATTTAAAAATGCCGGAACCAACAAACACACCTTCTGCTCCCAACTGCATCATCAATGCCGCATCTGCCGGAGTTGCCACGCCACCTGCTGCAAAATTCACCACTGGCAGTTTTCCATTCTCGTGAACATAGGAAAGCAGATCAACCGGAACCTGCAACTGTTTTGCCACCTCAAACAATTCGTCCTCTCTCAAGTTCTGTACCCGTCGGATTTCTGAATTCATCGCCCGCATATGGCGAACTGCCTGTTCCTCTTGTTATTTCTTGACCTTTTTTCCAACAAGTGCTACTATAATAATGCAATTTTTGCAAATAAACAGAATGAGGTGTATATGATGAGTAAAAGTTTTAATGATTTATTGTCTAAGGTCACTGCCTGCAGTCTGAAAAAACTCTCTGTAGCAAACGCACAGGATGATGCTGTAATTGAAGCTGTCCGCGCAGCAAAAGACCGTAACATTGCAGATGCTATTTTAGTTGGAAACGAAAGCGAAATCAAAAAAATTGCCGCTGAAATCAATACGGATATCAGCGATTTCGAAATTATAAATGTAGAAGACCCGATTGAGGCTGCCAGAACTGCAGTTTCACTGGTACATGATGGCAAAGCAGATATGTACATGAAAGGTCTGATTGACACAAAATCTTTCTTGAAGAGCGTTTTGGACAAAGAGGTCGGACTGCGTACTGACAAAACTCTTTCTCACGTCTGCGTATTTGAGATTGAGGGATGTGACCGTCTTCTTTTCTTAACGGATGTTGCATTTGTTCCTTACCCGGATTTGGATACTAAGGTACAGATTATAAACAACACAGTAGAAATTGCCCATGCCTGTGGCATTGAATGCCCGAAAGTTGCTCCTCTGGCAGCGATAGAAGTTGTTAATCCAAAAATGCCTGCTACGGTAGAGGCTGCAGAACTGACAAAAATGTGCGAAGAAGGCAAAATCACTGGTTGTATTGTAGATGGTCCTCTTTCCTTTGACCTGGCTTATGACAAAGAGGCAGCAAAACACAAAGGTGCAGAAGACCGCAAGATTATTGGTGATGCAGATGTTATGCTGTTCCCAGACATTCATGCCGGCAACATTACATACAAAGCACTGGTTCACACTGCAAATGTAAAAAATGGTAACATCCTGACAGGAACCAAAAAGCCGGTTATTTTAACCTCCCGTTCCGATGACTTTGAGACAAAAGTTAATTCCATTGCACTGGCTGCTGTTGTTGCAGAGGAATTGAAATAATCAAAGACCAGATTTGAATTTTCACACTTTGTTCACATTTACTCATTGACAAGTCTCTCTGTTATCATTATTATATTATTATTTAAAGATACTATATATGTTGTCTTTACACTAGATTGGAGGGTGATGATAATGAGCACTGACTTAACAACACGCAAGCCTTTCCGGTTATGGCTATCTGAAGAATTACGCATTATATCGTTTCACTGTCTAAAGCATTTTACACAGTTAATTTTTTCAAACGAGGAAAAGTTGTTCAAATACGTTTATGAGCTAGTGGATGAAGGATATAAAGTCCGGTAATAAATTACATAAGAACAAAAAAGCGACCTGAAATTAATCTCAGGTCGCTTTTTATATGTAATTCAATCATCCACTTATTAAGAAACAATCTTCTGCTCAGAAACAGTGTCCTCCTTTTCATCACTTGGGAACGCCAGTTTCTCAAATTCATCCAACGGTAACGGTTTTGAAAAATAGAACCCCTGAGCAACAGTGCAGCCATTGGCACATAAAAACTCTGCCTGTTCCTTTGTCTCCACGCCTTCTGCAATGGTGTCCAATCCCAACTCATCCGACATGGAAATAATGTGAGAAACAATTGCTTTTCCTCGATTGCTCTCCAAAAACTCAGACAAAAATCCCCGGTCAATTTTTAAAACATCAAACCGTGTATTCTTCAACATATTAAGAGAAGAATAGCCAGAACCAAAATCATCCATCAGCATGGTAAAACCAGCCTTCTTAAACTTTTCAATGTATTCCAGTGTCTCCTCATTCTCTGTTGTCTCAGTAATCTCCAGTTGTAACAACTCAATAGGAATCTTATATCGTTCCACCAGACTGAAAATATAAGCTACCGTATCCACTTTCTGTAAATAAGTCCGGGAAATATTAATGGAAATCGGCAAGGGCTTCTTTCCCTCTGATATCCACCGGGCAATCGTCTTGCAGGCATATTCCCAAATATATTCATCTACCCGAAGAATAAATCCATTCTGCTCAAACAATGGAATAAAATCTCCTGGAGGAATCAGTCCCTTTACCGGATGCAGCCATCTCACCAAAGCTTCCGCTCCAATAATCCTAGGCTTTGAATTGGAGAATTCGTATTTGGGCTGAAGAAACATGACAAACTCTCCATTTGCCAGCGCCTCTTCTTCCACTTGCTCGATGGCATCCATATTTTTAATGTTGGATTTCAAATTATCATCATAAAATGCAATATTTTCCAGTACATTTCCCTTAATAGACATTCTGGCAATTCCTGCCTCATCAATATAACTTCGTATGGAAAGATGCCTGTCATCACTAATACTGACACCATAGGTCATCTTATACCGAATATCGTTATAACAACTGATTTTGCTGTCTAAAGTATGAATAAAAGTTACAATATCTTCTCTGGATACATAGGGCATGACAACCAAAAACTGGTCGGATGCCAGCCGGGTATACAACTGCTCATCATTACAGAGTAAATGCATGGTATCTGAAATATAGCGCAATATCTGGTCTCCCGTATCACTTCCATAAGTATCATTAATCAACTTAAATTTGTTCACATCCATCTGAATATAAGCGTAGGACTGATCCGGATACCGCTCCATCAAATTAGAAACCCGGTTGAAAAAGAGGGAAGGTTTCTTGTCACTGCTAAATTCTGCCAGAATTTTGCCATCAATCTTCTCCTGCTCCGTCAACGGACGGTATTTTCCTGTAATCTCTATAATTTTTCCTTCCTCATCCAGTTTAAAGAAACAGACTACCCTCACTGTCTCCAAATCCGACTGTGCTGTCTTCGTCTTAAAACTAATGGACATCTCCTCCATGTGGATGGGCTCTTTGATTCCCTGTTGAATTCGCTGAAAAAAAGTCTCATAGCGGAACACATCTTCCGCTGCAATCACATTCTTCTCCAGCAAATTACTTAACAGATTATTATCCTCCCCCTGTAATTCCTCCGGTAACACCTTATTGGGCTCCACATACCAGACATCCTGTCCTACATTCCCGTAAAAATATACTGTATCCCTGTGAATCATGCACATTTCACGCAAATGCTTCTGGCATTCTTCATGACTTAACCCGCTCATGGTGTCCCTCCTTTCACATTTCTTCCTCACAACAAACTGGAGCTCTGCCAAAAAAGCATGCCCATTTTGTAATATTATACTAAATTTCCAATAATTTGGAAAGAAAAATATACATTTCAACCAGAAAAAGATGTACAAAAATAATCGTTAAACTTGCACAAATATAAAATACTAAAAGCGAAAATCCCTTTTTCCCAAGTGGATATTTGCAATATAATCCGTCGCTTTTTTCTGTACCACAGGGTTTGTTATTTTCAGAAGTTCTTTTTGAATCAGTTCCTCACCAATTCTTCTAGTATCCTCACTGGCATAATCTTCTAAATACTCCTTCAGTGTCATCAGCGCATTGGGATGACAGCAGTTAATAATCTGCCGGCTTTTTAACAGGGTCATAAAGCGGTCTCCCGTTCTTCCCTCACGGTAACAAGCCGTACAAAAACTAGGAATATAGGACAAACGCATCAGCCAGTTTACCACCTCATCCAGTGTCCGGTTATCGGAAACATCAAATTGTGCCGAATTGTCTTCCGGTCGCTCCTGCTGTACATATCCTCCCACTGAAGTCCGGGAACCGCCACTAATCTGGGAAATGCCTAGATTCAATACCTTTTCCCGACTTTCCTTTGTCTCTCTGGTAGAAACAATCATTCCGGTATAAGGCACAGCAATCCGAAGACACGCTACTGTTTTTGCAAAAGTATCATCCGAAATTCCATTGTCAAAGACATCGGGGTCAATGTCCTCTGCCTGACGCACTCTGGGCACACTAATCGTATGAGGACCCACCCCCTTATATGCTTCCAGATGCTCTGCGTGCATGATGATTCCGGTGAAATCATAGCGGTAATTATTCAGCCCAAAGAGCACTCCCAGTCCCACATCATCAATGCCACCTTCCATAGCCCGATCCATTGCCTCTGTATGGTAAGCATAATCATGTTTGGGTCCTGTGGGATGCAGTTTTTCATAGGACTGCTTATTATAGGTTTCCTGAAACAGTATATAGGTACCAATTCCGGCTTCTTTTAATTTTCTGTAATTGTCCACAGTCGTTGCCGCAATATTCACATTTACCCGGCGAATTGCACCAT
>JAQXNR010000141.1 GCA_029098105.1 Lachnospiraceae bacterium | reverse complement strand
AATTTATATATAAATGAGCGCCTTTGTACCGACCGAAGGGCGGACAACGAAGCGAATATTATATAAATTGTGTTTATGATATTAAAAACATACCATTTCGCAATTACCTATAATCCGTTATAAGAGGAAGGAGAAAACACTATGAGTATTTTGCAATCAACAGATTTGTGTAAAACCTATGGCTCTGGTGAAAGTGAGGTAAGAGCGCTGGACCATGTTTCCATTCAGATTGAAGATGGAGAGTTTGTTGCTATTATTGGTACTTCTGGTAGCGGAAAGTCCACACTGCTCAATATGTTGGGAGGATTGGACCGTCCGACTAGTGGAAGCGTCAGGGTGGCGGGAAAGAACATTTTTTCCATGAGTGACGAGGAATTGACTATTTTCCGACGCCGGAACATTGGATTTGTATTTCAGAATTACAATCTGGTTCCTATTTTGAATGTATATGAGAATGTTGTGTTGCCGATTGAACTGGATGGTTCCCGGGTGGACAAAGAGTATGTGGAGACCATTATTCACACATTGGGATTGCAGAAAAAAGTAACAGCAATGCCGAATCAGTTGTCCGGCGGGCAGCAGCAGCGGGTTGCCATTGCCCGGGCACTGGCCTGTAAGCCTGCCATTATTCTGGCGGATGAACCTACTGGAAATCTGGACAGCAGAACTAGCATGGATGTCATTTCTCTGTTGAAGATGACAAGTCAGGAATTTCACCAGACGATTGTGATGATAACCCACAATGAAGAGATTGCGCTGATGGCGGACCGAATGATTCGCATTGAGGATGGGGCTGTGAAAGTGGGTGAGAAGGATGCTTAAGAATAATAATCAGACTGCGGTGAAGCGTCTTGGCATCCGTTCCCTGAAACAGAATAAGACAAGGAATCTGTTTACAGTACTTGCTATTGTCCTGACCACCTTTATGTTTACCACCGTGTTCAGTATTGGTTTCAGCCTCGGGAGAAATCTGAACACCATGATGTTGCGTCAGCAGGGGAGCAAAGCCAGTATTACGCTGAATCAGCCGACGAGAGAGCAGATAGAAAAGGCAGAACAGACGAAAGATTTGAATGCAGCGGGAATTGAAATTCCTGTGGGCGTGGTAACAGATGCAACAGGAAAAACCAATCTACTTCTGGACTATTATGACCATAATGAGTTTTCAGAAAATTTTGAGCCGGCAATCGGTGACCTGACAGGCAACTACCCAAAAAAGGAAAATGAAATTATGCTGTCTCAGGCAGCGCTTTCTGCTCTGGAAATAAAAAAGCCGGTAACCGGAATGAAAATTGTTTTACGAATTGGGGGAGAAGAAAAAGAGTTTGTCCTTTCCGGCTGGTTTACAGACTACTCTTATACTGCTGGAGGATTTCATGGACTGGTGTCCAAAGCCTGTACCGAATCGCTGGGGTTGACCCGGGAGGAGAATGGAGTTTTGAGCATGTCTGCAAAGCCCGGAAGACAAGATGCGTTATATGAAGAGTTGGAGGAGAGTCTTTCTCTCAAAACAGGTCAAAAACTGGAGACAACATACGATGTGCAGGAGGAGAACAATGGGAATGCTCTGGCCGTTGCAGTGGCAGTTGCATTGATGGGGCTCATTATTGTGATGAGCGGGTATTTGCTGATTTATAATATAATGTATATATCTGTCACGAAAGATATTCGTTTTTATGGTATGCTGAAGACGGTGGGAACCTCTCCACGCCAGATTCGAAAAATCGTGAAAATGCAGGTAATGCGTCTTTGTCTCTGGGGCATTCCTATTGGTGTGGTTCTGGGAACATTGCTCTCCTTTGTGGCAGTTCCCTATGCACTGCGGGTTTTTCAGATGGAAAATGATAGTGCCATGCCTTCTGACATTAGTTTTAATCCCTTTATTTATGTGGGGACGATAGTGTTTGCTGTTATAACGGTAGTGGTCAGTTGCAGGAAGCCGGCACGGCTGGCGGGTCGGATTTCTGCGGTGGAGGCATTGAAGTATAATGGGCAGCAGCAGGAGAAGAATCGGGAGAAACATACTACCAATGGCGGAAAGTTGTATAAAATGGCATTTCGAAATGTATTCCGGGAGAGAAAACGGACGATTCTTGTGTTTGCTTCTCTGTTTATGGGGATTATGGCATTTTTATCAGTAGATACTTTCCTGGGAAGCCTGAAATTAGAAAACTATGTGGAATATTACCTGCCGGATGACTATACCATTTACACCAATTCCGGGTTGGAGGAGAACAGCGAGGAAGAGGAAGAAGAAATTTCCTATGTACGGCAGTGTGAACAAATGGCAACGGACATTTCCCGAATTCCCGGGGTGAAGCGTGTCAGTGTAAACCGCTCTGCGGATGTTCTGCTGAAATTTGATGAAAACGTATTTGCTCCTTTCTTAAAAAAAGATGCTGAGAGTGAAGAGAATTTAAAAGAAATGATAGAACATTACCGGACAACTACGAAGAAAGAACAGGCCTATGCAGCGCCAGTGATTGCGGTTAGCAGTGAGATGATGGAGCGCTACAATGAAAAAGCAAGACAGAAAATAGATATTGAGCGTTTTGAAAAAGGGGAAATCTGCTTGATGGGGATGGTGAACACAAAGGAGGAATCCGAGACGGTACAGGGGAGAGAGATTACTCTGATGGAAAAAGAGGGAAATCGCAGTTTGACTCTGGAAGTGGGTGCCTGTCCGATTTATAATGAGGACCACGGCATTAACATCGGGTATTATTGGCAGAAGGGTGGAGCACCTTCCTGCATTTTAATCAGTGAAGCGGCAATGCAAAAACTGACAGACAAAACCAGTGTGGACAACATTATTGTAAACTGTGAAAAGAAAGCGGAACCGTCTGTGACAAAACAGATTAAGGCATTGGCAAAAATGAATCCCGCTGTGTTACATCTGGAGATTAAATCGGAGATGATTACATATTTTCAGTCGTCCATGGTGGCTATGAACATTTTGGGGGCGGGGATTTCTATCGTTCTGATTCTCATCGGTATTCTGAACTTTGTTAATGTCATGCTGACCGGGGTGTTCACCCGCCGGGGAGAACTGGCTGTAATGGAGAGTGTAGGAATGACGAAAGGACAGATTAAGAGAATGCTCACTTATGAGGGAGTTTACTATGGGGTGATTACCTGTGGTCTGGTTCTAACAGTGGGCAATGCAATCATTTACTTGATTGCCAATATGGCACAGAATATGGCAGATTATGCGGTCTTTCATTACCCTGCGGCGTGGATGTCTGTGCTTGCCTTTTTGATTCTGGTAATTTGTATGTTTGTTCCGGTAGTAGTATACCATCTGCTCTCCCGTGAGAGTGTGACCGAACGGCTCAGGATGGCAGAATAGAGAAAATACAAAAACAAAGGAGCAGTGATGGTGCAGAAATTGTTAATCGTAGAGGATGATGTGATTATTGCAGGAGGAGTAAAAGTATTTCTGGAGGGAAAGGGGTATAGCGTAGATTGCGCGTTCAACCTTGCCGATGCCCGCAAGGCATTAAACCAGAATTACCAGTTGATTATTCTGGACTGCAATCTTCCAGATGGGAGTGGTCTGGATTTGTGCAGGACAATTCGGGAACAAAGCAATGTTCCTGTGATTTTCCTGACTGCGCTGGATACGGAGGAGGACATGATTGAGGGTTTTCGTGCCGGCTGTGATGATTACATTGCCAAGCCATTTTCCGTAGAACTGCTGAACCAGAGAATTATGGCAGTTTTAAGAAGAAGTGGACGGGAGGAGGAACGTTCGCTATTTTCTTATAGGGAATTGACTATTGATTTTGGGAAAATGCAGGTATTTTTAAATCAGATTCCGGTGAAATTGTCTGGTACGGAATACAAGTTACTGGAACTGCTCGTGAAAAACAAGGGTCAAGTGATGACGAGAGATTCTATTTTAGAACGAATCTGGGACTGTAACGAGAATTTTGTGGATGAAAATACATTGAATGTACACATCCGCCGCTTGCGTCAGAAAATTGAGACAGATTCCAGACATCCCCAATACATTATTACAGTGTTTGGAATTGGCTACACATTTGGAGAGTAAGAATGAAACAATCACATTTTCAGAAAAAAGTATATGGGATTTTTATGGTCTCTTTTCTGGTTACCATTACGGTTCCGGTAATTTTATATGGAGTTACCAAAAGTCTGCTGGTGAGCGGGATTGCTAGTGCAGGACTGCTCAGTTGCTTTGGGCTTACATTGTTGCTGCATTACATGGAGGATGTCCATACAAGGGAACTTGTGCTGGAACTGTCCCGGTTGATGGACACTTTACTGGAACTGGAGGAAAAGGAAGTATTTCCTGACAGTGAGGATACGATTGTTTCCAAACTGCAGAGCCGGGTTCTGAAGTTAATCCGGATTTTGAGGCAAAAGAACAGACAGTCGTGGCAGGAACAGGAAAACATGAAAAGTCTGATTTCGGATATTTCCCATCAGTTGAAGACACCACTTTCTAATCTGAAAATGTACAGCGAATTTCTGGAACAGGAGAATCTTTCTGAAATCCAGAGAAAGCAGTATACAGACATCGTTTGTGCGTCGGTGGAGCGGCTGGAGTTTTTGGCTGAAAACATGATTAAGATTTCCCGGTTGGAGAGTGGGCTGATTCACCTTGCCATGGAAGAGCAGAGTTTGAATGAGACGGTTCTAAAAGCGGTGAAGGATGTGTACCCAAAGGCAAAACAGAAAAATGTGGAACTGGTTTATAAAGAGGACTCCCATATTTTCATTTGCCATGACCGGAACTGGACGGCGGAAGCGGTGTTTAACTTACTGGAAAATGCTGTGAAATATTCTTGTCAGGGGGGACAGGTGATTTTACGAGTAAGAAAACTGGGTATGTTTGCCGAAGTTTCGGTGGAGGATGAGAATGGACCAATTAAAGAGGAAGAGCGCACAAAAGTATTTTCCCGCTTTTACCGGGGGGAAAATAGCCGGAATCAGGAGGGAATCGGCATTGGTCTGTACCTTGCCCGGGAAATCGTGATGAAACAAAAGGGCTATATGAAACTGACTATGACAGAAAAAGGAAATCAATTTTCTATTGTTCTCTATCGTGATGGAGCACAATAGTAGAAAATTTCATATAGCAATTTAACAGAAAATCCGCTATACTAATATTTAGTGTAACGGATTTTTTTTTGAGGCAAGTGGGGAAACTGTTTAATTTTTTGCGAAGTAATATTCAGGAATATGGATGGATTGGAGGAATGTATGGAACAGTGTAAATTACAAATTGGGTGCTTTATTATAATATTCTATATTGGTTTTAGTTATTTTAGAGAGTGCAAAAAAAATACTGGAGAATACAAGTTAGGAATATTTGCGTGGGTGTTGCTGATTAGTGTTATGGAGGTTATTCTGGATGGTGTGACAGCCTATACAGTGAACCATTTAGACACGGTGAATGCAACTTTTAATCTATTGGCGCACATGTGTTTTTTGTTGATGTTGGATGCTCTTGTATTTACTATGTTTTTATATATGCTTTTTATTACAGAAGGGTTTCCATCAGAAAAGAAGAAACGGCTGTTATTATACAGTCCCTTTATTCTGAATGTTCTTATGCTCATCGGTAATATACATTCTTTGGAGTATCGAAGGGGCTTTATTACTAATTATTCTATGGGGATATCTGTATATACCTGTTATGTTATGGTAGCGGTCTATATGCTTTTTACCATTTTTCTGTTCCTCTGGAAATGGAGTTACATCGAGCGACATAAGCGGGCTACCATATTGTTATATCTGCTTCTTACGGTAGGAGTTTGTCTGTACCAGATGTTAGTGCCAGAGGCACTTGTTACTGCCCTGGTGCCTACTATTTTTGTCTTGGGTGTGTATATGAATCAAGAGAATCCGGCTATCAAGGAACTGAAGTCTTACCATCATGAGGTGGTAACCGGCTTTGCCACTCTGGTGGAGAAACGGGATGACAATACCGGAGGACATATTCGCAGAACCAGTCTGTATGTAGAACTGTTGGCAAAAGAACTGCGGAAAAGAGGATATTACAAAAATGTTCTGACAAAAGATTACATACAGAATCTTTTAATGGCAGCGCCAATGCATGACATAGGGAAAATTGCAGTTCCCGATGCAATTTTGCAGAAACCGGGAAGGCTGACCCCGGAAGAATTTGCAATTATGAAGCAGCACAGTGCGGATGGGGGCAAGATTATTAAGGAAACCTTTGGAAAACTGGGAGATGAAGAATACCGGGATATGGCGTATTTGGTTGCAAGATATCACCATGAGAAATGGAATGGCAAAGGTTACCCGGAAGGATTGAGCGGTAAGGACATTCCATTATGTGCCAGAATTATGGCGATTGCGGATGTATTTGATGCGGTGTCGGAAAAGCGCTGTTACCGGGATGCCATGCCGATTGACAAATGTTTTGATATTATACGGGAGGGAAGTGGAACCGATTTTGAGCCGGTGCTTGTGGAGGTATTTTTAGATATACGAAAAAAGATAGAAGCGGTCCATGACCAGGTCAGTCAGGAGAGAATGAAAAAAGCATGCTAGCAGGCATGCTTTTTTTTGTGAGGAAATTAAAATTTCTGCAAAGAAAAAAAGCAAATGTAAAGGAAAAGAAAAATATATTTAAAATCAGGGGAAAATTATTGTATAGTTTTCTGGAAAATATTGAAAGTCAGTGTTTCGGTGCTATAATGAAACTGCCTTAAGGAAAATTCCATATGGAAAATGAACGGTTAATTTCGAGTAAAAAGGAATGTAACGTAACAAAAGGAGACTTGGATATGAAAAGAAAATGGCAGAACAGATTATTTGCTGGTGCCTTAGCAGTCAGTCTGGTTTCTTCCAGTATTGCTGGGGGAATGGTTCAGGTAAATGCAGTCGCAGCACCAGATGGAAGTACGAAGGCAGCGGACTTGGCAAAAGCGACCCAAACGGAGTCCGACTGGAGTGCATGGCAGGAGAAATGGAATACAGTAAAAAATGATTGGACTCAGATTTCTCTGACACCGGGCAGTAATGCCAGTGAACTGAATTTCGCATGGTATTCAAAGAAAGCGGATGCCAGTGCAAATGCAGTTGCGGCACCAAAGTTGAAAATGGGAGAAAAATCAGATTTGTCTGACGCTGTAGAATATACGGCAGTGCAGACAAATGTGGAGGAGGAGACCGACAACGAGAGCAATACTTATTATTCCAACAAAGTGACAGTAAAGAA
>JAQXNR010000140.1 GCA_029098105.1 Lachnospiraceae bacterium | reverse complement strand
CTCCCTGCAGACTGAATCGCTTTGAAAAATGTATTCTGTGTGAGTTCTTCTGCCAAATCCGGGTTTTGTTCACACAAGTGCAAACAGAAATAATATACATCCTTGTAATAGCGGCTGTAAATAATCCCCATTTCAGTTTTTAACGAATCCACAAACATCCCTCCTCCCTCTTTTTAAGATTTCTTTTTTAGGCAATCGCGAAACTCATATGTTTCAATTAAATAAACATCTCGTTTCGCAATTGTCTATTTCCTTTCTACTAATGAGACGCACAAAATACTTATTTGTTACAAATAATTTTAATTATTTTTTACTGTAACTCTATATAAACTATAAAAAAACAAGCAGATTACCACACATAATCTGCTTGCCAACATTTTCCAAGTCATCACCTACAACAATACTCCTGTCAAAAACACGGCAACTATGGCTCCCACTGCCACTACTACCAGTCCTTTGTCACAAAGTGCCAGAATAATTGCTGTTGCTGTCCCCACTGCTGCCCCAGTTATATCTCCCGTCGCCCAGAATATTCCCGGAAAGGTCAATGCCGCCAGAACAGCATAAGGCACATAATACAAAAATGATTTTAAAAACCGGGACTGCAACTGACGCTTCAACAGCGTAATCGGCAGCACTCGGGGAATGTAAGTGACCAGTGCCATAAGCAGAACACAGACAAACACTCTCATGCTGTCTCACCTCCATCCTCCACAGGACAAAGCAATGCCATTGCCCCTGCCGAAATTAAAGTTGCCAGAATAATCCGGAATCCTTCTGATATACAGGAGAATACAGTAAAAAAACGCATACCGCACATCAGGGCAGCCGCAATCAGAATTGCCCCCAGCACTGCCCATGATTTTTTAGCAGCCGGTACAATAATTGCAATAAACATAGCATACAATGCGATTCCCATGGCAGAAGACACAGATGCGGGAAGCACTCCATTTACCAGTGCTCCCAGTGCCGTCCCTCCCGTCCAGCCCAGAACCGGTGTCAATATTAGTCCATACATATATGCGGGACTTAATTCTTCCGTCTCCGTAATCGCGATGGCAAAAATCTCATCGGTAATCCCGTATCCCATAAGCAACCGTTCCCTTGTTCTCACAGAAGGCTTCAGTTTCTGTGAGAGCGCCAGTGACATCAGCATATAGCGTATATTAATGACAAAGGTGGTCAGAGCGATTTCAAAATACCCTGCCCCTGCTACGATTAAATTTGTCCCTGCAAACTGTCCCGCCGAAGTCAGATTGCTAAGAGATATAAAAATTGCCAGCCACACCGGAATTCCATTACTCACCGCCATAATTCCAAACGTAAAAGAAACCGGAATATAGCCAAGGCAGACTGGCAAACCCTTCACAATTCCATGTCGGAACTGCGCCACTTTATTTTCCTTCATTTTTTCATCCTTCAATTCTCTTTTTCTATTACTTTCCATCAGGAAACAATGACATCTGCGTATTGTCCCCCGGTTACCTTCAACAAATCTTCCGGTGCCAGTTCAATCTGGGTACCCAGATGTCCGCCGCTGACAATCATTCTATCGTACTGTCTGGCACTCTCATGTATTACCGTCCCATACTGTTTCTTCATTCCAATAGGCGTACATCCACCTCGAATATATCCCGTTACCCGGTTAATCTCTTTAACCGGAAGCATTTCTACAGCCTTCTCTCCCACTGCCTTTGCCGCCTTTTTCAAGTCCAGTTCTCTGTCCACCGGCAGAGCAAACACATAATAGTTTCCTGTTTTTCCTACCGTTACCAGCGTTTTAAAACTGGTGTCATAACTCTGCCCCATCTGGTCTGCAATATGTACCCCGTCAATAAACTCCTCACACTCATAATAATGCACCTGATATGGAATATGATTCCGGTCCAGCATCCGCATTGCATTTGTTTTCATTTCTTTCTGTTTTCCCATTTTTATCACCCAAATCTGATTATAGCCACAGCAAGTTGTTTTTTATTCGTACTATTGTTATAGATTAATAATGTTGGGGTCAAAAGGTATTTTGACCCCAACGAATCTTACCACTCCGTAGATTCTTCAATTACAATATCTTGCGCTAATCCACCTTCTCGAAACAGTTTTGTATATTCTTCTAACTTTCCCTTCGGAACACGAAATACCACATCTTTTGGAGTATTCAAGAATGTTGTTTTATATACATCTGTAATCTTCTTAGAACGAAATTCCACCAGTTTCAGTTTCTTGCACCCTTCAAACATTCCATTCGCATATTCCCTAAGTTCCCCATATCCTAATGTTGTAACATTCTTCGGCAATACAATACGTTCTATTGCTGTATATGCAAATGCTTCATGTTCAATATGTTCTACGTTTTTCCCCAGTTTTACCTCTTTCAGTTTTTTGCATTCATAAAACATATTATTTTTAATTGTCTTAACCTTCTGAGGTATCACTATTTTTTTTATCTTGCTACCCCCAATTGCACCTTCTCCAATATATGTTAAGTTCTTTGATAATTTAATCTTTTCTAACTTATCTCCAAAAGCACCATCACCTATATATGTTACAGAATCAGGAATAACCAGAGATTTAGATTCACTTCCTGAAAACGCCAAGCCTTCTATTCTTTCCAAACCATATGGTAATGTAATGTTTTTAAGATTGACACAATCGCAAAATGCAAAACAGCCAATAACCTTTAGATTCTTAGGAAAATTAATCTTACATACACTAGAAAAAGCAAATGCTGAATTTCCAATTTTTGTTAATGTGGACGGAAGTTTCACATCCTTTAATTTTGCAGTATTTGCAAAACTTTCTCTTGCTATTACCGTAATTCCTTCTCCTATCACTACATGCTCCACATCATCCGTCCAACATCCCCAACTTCCAATATATCCCGGTGTGTCCGATGTTCCTTCCGTTTTATAAAAAGGTCCTTTTCCCTTAAAAGTCATAGTATGGGTCTTCGTATTATATGTCCATGTAATATTTTTCCCGGCCTTTCCCCGCAACGGATTACTCTTTGCCGCAACTGAATTTGGAGTTACGTTAATATAACTGCTTAATATCAGCATTA
This sequence comes from Lachnospiraceae bacterium, assembly GCA_029098105.1. Classification (GTDB taxonomy): domain Bacteria; phylum Bacillota; class Clostridia; order Lachnospirales; family Lachnospiraceae; genus NC2004. The sequence goes on along the minus strand of JAQXNR010000140.1, from coordinate 7,980 downwards.
TAATAAGTATCTGAGGAATATATTTTTTCATACTAACATCTCTCCTCATTCAGACAGTAATTGCTATGAACTCAAACTCCGCACAAATAGATTCAAAATATAAGTGATTTCTACTATATTCGTTAGAAAAACAATCCAACCCCATGTTTTCTCTAAATATAGCAACAATCACTTATAAAAAATTATTTTACCTTTACTTTCAATGTTGCCTTCTTGCCATTATAAGTGGTTACTGTAATCTTACAATTTCCCTTTTTCTTACCCGTTACAACACCGGAAGAATTTACCGTTGCCACTTTCTTATTCGAAGTCTTGTAAGTCAGTTTTGCACTATTTGTACCTTTCAAAGCAATCGTGTAAGTCTTTTTCTTCTTAATCGTCACGCTCTTTTTCTTAAGAACTGCTTTCTTAGGCGCTGCCTTTACCTGAACCTTAATCACAACTTTCTTGCCGAGACTGTCGGTTACTGTAACCTTAGCGCTTCCCTTTTTCTTGGTAGACTGAATCAGTACCTTGTTGCCTTTCTTGGAAACCGTAACAATTTTCTTGTTGGAAGACTTGACTGACTGAATGGTGATTGCACTCTTATTGCTGGCACTGATTGTAATCGTTGCCACATCTGCTTTCTTTCCAACTTTCGCTCCCATAGTAACAGAAGTCTTAGAAGCCTGCAATGTATAAGCATCTGCCGCCCAAGGATTCGCCAGAGTACCATCAATATTTACCGTAACCTGCCATGAAGTAGAAGTTCCATCTGCAGCCAGTGCCGTTACATTAGCAACTCCACTGTAATCCGCAGCGTGAATCGTAGCACTCTTTCCATCTGCAGCAGGTGTTACCACAACTAATGCCGTATTGTCAGAAGTCCATGTATAAGGCTTACTGTTATCGGTCGGTGTAATGGTAACCGCCTGGAAATCCGTCAAGGTAACCAGTTTGCTCGTAGTGGGAACCCACTCCTTAATCGTTGCATTGCCATACCATACATTGTAATTCTTGAATAACGCTTCATATGCCGCTGTTGTTCCGGTAGGAACACAAATGTTCTTCAATGCACCGTGGAATACACCACTTCCAATTGACATCAAAGCAGGATTTGTGTTACAGAACTTAATCGTATCCAACTGGTCGCATCCCTGGAAACAACGGGCATCCTTGCTCTCTCCTAATTTCGTAACAGTCGTAGGAATCACAAGAGTCTGAATCTTATTGTTGTCCATAAAGGCGTAATCGCCAATAATCGCAACCCCTTCCGGAAGGAACACTTCACTTCTGGCAGAAGGTGCCGCAATCAACTTTGTACCATCCTTGGAATACAAAAATCCATTGGTGGCAGTAAACAGAGTATTCGCAGGGTCAACCTTCAAAACCATATTCGGGCAGTTCGTAAATGCATATTCCTTAATATTGTTAATATACACACCCAGTGTTAATTCCTCAATCTGGGAATTATTTTTGAAGTTACTGCTGATTCCACTTACCTTATAAGTTTCTCCGGTAGCATCACTCTCAGAATCCGGTACCCGGACAACTTTGTCCGCTCCACCGTATCCGGCAGCCAGCAATGTGTTCGTAGCCGCATCGTACTCATAGGTAAATCCACTGGCAGCATAGGGAGTAATGTGTACTTTGTCCACTACTGCCGCATATCCTGTTGCAGTGCAGGTATAATCACAATCTTTCGCACCTTCTATAAATGAGAACGCATAATAGGGATTCACCCAGGCAGGCGTCACTGCCACATCTGCTCCGGTCTGAAAATCTTTAAATCCGGTTGCTGTCAAAGCAATATCAGAAAGGTGGTTCGTATACAATGCCTTATCCGGTGTCGCAGTCACTGTTCCCTTCTTCAAAATCCGGTCTGTCGCCGGAGCCGCTACATAATATACTGCATTGGTATTGATTCCCTGATTATTCTTCTCCCGGAATGCATTCAACAGTGTATTCGCATCTGCTGCATTGGAAAATACCAATCCAAAATTGTTGCAGTCATTAAACTGCTCATTGAATTTCGGAAGAGTATCCTTTGTTGTTCCCTCAAACCGAAGCAACAGAGTCTTATAAGTTGAATCCCATGCATTCTCACAGTAAAATGCTTTCGTTCCAACCTCGGTAACCGAAGCAGGAATATAGTAACTGGTAAAATAGCACTCCTTTCCAAAGGCACCGCCTTCAATACGGGTCACCCTGTAGTCTACACTATCCTTTGACACAATTGCAGGAATACTGTAAATATCTGCTGCATTGTATGTATAGCCATCAATATATTCTGCCTTTAAAATGCTGACAGTTTTTGCATCCTTGTCCACAATATTAAAGGTTAATACACAGTTGCCCACAGTTACCTTAAATTCTTCGCTGGACAACTGAATGCTTCCAGTATATGGCTCATAACCAGAACTGCTAATCTGGTAATAATACTTGGTATCAGAATTGCATACATTGTCCGTAATCTCTGTATTCAACGCCGCATCACTGTACCATTTAACCGTCTTACTCCCAATCTCTGCTCCTGTCGCCACATCGTATGCCTTCATTGCATTTGCTACACCAGTCAGAGTCGTCTGATACTGGGTCGGATTCGTAACCGTCATAATCTTGTTGCTCAGACTGGAAACAACATAATACTTGTCCTCTCCCACTGCGCTCTTCAAGGCTTCTGCCGCCTCACCGCTGGCATACTGCTTCAATACCTTCACATAGTATCCGGCAATGTTCACCCCTGCCACATCTGGAATTGCTCCCTCAAAACCAATAATTTTCAATGCATTCCCGGAAGCATCTCCTGATGCATAAGTAAGCCCGGCAAACTTGGTAATGTTGTAGTTCGCCTCTCCCGACGCATCTGCCGATGCATAGGTAGCCGGAACCGAAAGTTCTGTAACCCCAGATGCTACATCCACAACAGAAACCGTAGCCGTTCCGTTCCCGGATGCATCTGCTGACACCAAATCGGTATATACATACCGGAAGGTATCTGCAACCTCAGCATTGACAAAAAGACAATTCCAGGCGCCTCCTACATTCAGCATGCAGATTGCCATCAGCCATGCCACATAACGCTTCATACGTTTCATAACTCTACCTCCTTAAAATTATATAAAATAAGCCCATAAATCATCCAAAACGGGGGGGATTGGACAATTTATTAAAGTTATTTTATTTTAACATATTTCTTTTTTATTTTCTACTCTCTATTCCACATCCGGAACGGGATGACTCAAAATATAAGAAAATACCGCTTCATACCCCGCCTCATTGTAATGCAGCCCATCTCCACTGTTGTATTCCGCCTTCATAGCATTGTAATCATCCTTCAACACCGATGCCGTATCCAGGTAATAGATTCCCTTGTCCTTTGCCAGCTGGTACAAAAAATCATTGTATGCGTCCACATTCGCATTGGTGATTTTCTGGGTCATGGCATATCCTTCCCGTACCGGCCAAATGGATTGCAATACAATCTTGCTGTCCGGAGCATAGAGCAGAACATCCTCAATCAACTGTTCATAACTCTCCTTATAGGTCGTTTCATCGGTATAGCCTACCCCGTTGATGCCATAAGAAATATAAATCACATCCGCCGCGTGGGTTTCCAGGTAAGTGGAAAAAGAATATTGCAGTCCGGAATTAAATGTATAAGTTTTTCGCTCTGCATCTACATGGCAGAGCCCTACCTCTGCCAGCGTACTGTCTTCCGGCACATACCCATAGGTTACCATTGCCACCGTTCTGGAATCTCCCAGAAAAATACAATGGTTCAAATAGGAAGAATCCCTGCTGATGTCATATTCCAACAAAGTTGTCTCCCCCTCCTGTCCCGTCTCTTCAGTTGTCGAATCCGTAGCTGTCGTCTTAGTTTCCTTTTTCTGCCCGTCGGAAAAAGAATCCTCCTTGTACAGACTACCCACCATAGCATTGGTAATGCCGGACAACCCGGGAGTCTTCAGAGCAAACTTAGCAAATGGCGGGCAAAACATAATGCCCACCAAATATAATAATATAACTAAAAGTACAACTATGGCTGTGATTAGAAAAATGTAAGGTCCCTTAGGAGTTTTTCCCGAAGAGTAGCCCTGTTCTTTTTTCTGCATTCTGTCGCCACCTTTTATTTCCGATTATAGTTAATCAGACAACCCTTTAAAATAATCTCTCTTTCATTGTCCGTCAGGTTGCCCAGTTTCACATAGAACTTCTCCATTCCCTTGTTGACTACGTAAACTGCAATCTTCTCCTGTTTTTCCTGAACGGCTTTGGCAATTCCAGGAATAAACAAATAGTCATCATTGGCAAAAGGAAGGTTCTCCTCTTCAAACAGGAAAGGAAGCATACCCCAGTTAATCAGATTCGAGCGGTAGCGTTTCGTAGCATATTCCTGCGCAATGTTTGCCCAGCCGCCCAGCACTTTCTGACAGGAAGCTGCCTGCTCACGGGCAGAACCATCTCCCGGTTTCACCGCATAAATCGTACTTCCAATTCCGGTATTTTTAAAGTTCACATCCTCGAAAGTAATCTGAATCACATCCATATTTTTCTGTAATTCCGGCAACACTGCCACCGGGTCTTCTCCAGCAGTACGAGCCTTTTCTGCCTTCTGTACTTCCTTTGCCCGTCCCACATAAGCAGGATCTTTACGGGACAGAGTGAATTCCGCCAGTCCCAGAGGATTGGATCGGAAAGAGGACGTCTCTCCGGAAGGAATCAACTCATCCGTCGTTGTAACCGGGTCATGAATCTCAGAAACCACCTTGAGCACCAAGTTCTCCGGCAATGCACTCATCTCTGGCCAGTCCTTGATGTTCGGACCAAACTGTAATTCGGTATCCGGCTGAGGATTGCCCCATCCGTTATATACACGATTTGCATAAATGGTCTTATCAAAATAATAACTCTGATGGGTAAAGATTGGTAAATCTTCATCCGCAGCCGTTAAAAATCCTTTGTTTGCTGCTGTTGCCGCAATGGAACGGGCATCCATCAAAGCCACGGAAGAAATCTGTCCATTCTGAATCTTAGAACCTTCCCGGTTCGGGAAATTTCTTGTAGAATGACGGATGGAAAAAGCATTGTTTGCCGGGGTATCTCCCGCACCAAAGCAAGGACCACAAAATGCGGTTTTCACAATCGCTCCGGTAGCAATCAAATCTGCCAATACACCATTCTTTGCCAGTTCCATATAAATTGGAGTACTTGCAGGGTAAACACTCAACGTAAACGCATCATCACCAATGTGGTGGTCTCTTAGAATGTCCGCTGCCTCGCAAATATTTTCAAATCCACCTCCGGCACAACCGGCAATCACACCCTGGTCTACATAGAGTTTACCATCTTGCACTTTATTCTTAAGAGAAAAATCAATCTTGCCATCCAGACTAACCTGAGCACGCTTCTCCACGTCCTCCAGAACATCCATCAGATTTGCCTTTACCTCCTCGATTGTATATACATTACTGGGATGGAAAGGCATTGCAATCATCGGCTTAATTTTAGACAAATCCACATGAATCATTCCATCATAATAGGTGACATCGCCCGGTTCCAGATGCTCATAGCATTCAATCCGGTCATGGACAGAATAATAATGACGAATCTCCTCATCCGTTCTCCAAATAGAAGACAGGCAGGTGGTCTCCGTTGTCATAACATCAATACCAATCCGGTAATCTGCACTCAGATTCGCAATTCCCGGTCCAACAAATTCCATCACCTTATTCTTCACATAGCCATTCTCAAATACAGCACCTATAATTGCCAGTGCCACATCCTGAGGACCAACCCCCTTCTGGGGCATTCCTTCCATATATACGCCAACTACACCCGGCATGTCCACATCATAAGTCTGCTCTAAAAGCTGTTTTACCAGTTCTCCGCCACCTTCTCCAATTGCCATTGTACCCAGCGCTCCGTAACGGGTATGGCTGTCAGACCCTAAAATCATCTTGCCACCCTCTGCCAACTGTTCTCTCGCATACTGGTGTATTACTGCCTGATGGGGAGGAACATAAATTCCACCGTATTTCTTCGCACAGGACAGCCCAAACATGTGGTCATCCTCATTAATCGTACCACCTACTGCACAAAGACTGTTATGACAGTTGGTCAACACATAAGGAATCGGAAATTCGGTCAGTCCAGAGGCCCTTGCCGTCTGAATGATTCCTACAAACGTAATGTCGTGGGAAGTCAATTTATCAAACTTAATCTTCAGTTTCTCCATAGAATCCGAAGTATTATGCTCTTTTAAAATATTATAAGCGATGGTGTTCTTCTTCGCCTCTTCTTTGGAAAGAACCCGGTTCTCCCCTACCATCTGGGTAATCTGCGCTGCCGCATCCGGTCCATCTTCTACAATCTGGTATCCATCTACCAAATAAGCACCGCCATCATACAGTTTAATCATATTCTAGTCCTCCTTATATAGAAATAGCAATTTGCCAATGCATATCAGCCTTATTCTAGCATAATTTGGAGAATAAGAAAAGATATTTTCATCTGGTATGGTCATTCTATTCCAATCTGGCTCTGTTGCACTATCCAGTTTGGCAATATGATACATTATATTAAATCACAAAGGAGATTTACTTATGAACATTCAAAACAAAACATTAAAACTGGTAATCGCTGCACTGTTTGCTGCCCTTACCACCGTTGCTACCATGCTGATTCAGTTTCCTACTTTAAAAGGCTACATACACTTTGGAGACTGTTTTGTCATTCTGTCCGGCATCATTCTGGGACCGGTTTACGGCGCTGCCGCTGGCGGCATCGGCTCCATGCTTGCAGATATTTTTTCCGGATATATGGCATTTGCTCCTGCTACCCTCATCATTAAAGCGTTGGGTGCCGGTGCCTGTGGACTTTTATTCCAGCAGTTGTCCAAAACCAATGTAAACCGCATCGTAAAAACCGTATGTTCCGGTCTTTCTACCGCAGTCATTATTGTTCTGGGATACTTTGTATTTGAAATTTTTTATGAGGGATTCCCTGCTGCTGTCGCAGAGATTCTTCCGAATATCATTCAGGTAGCGTCCGGAGTCATCTTTTCTTCCATTCTCTACCCTGTTCTGACCACGGTTCCAACTTTGCGGGAATTGGAAGTAAAATAAAAAAACATGCACATGGGAAATGTTTTTTTCATATTCTAACTGTAAACAAGACAGGAAGGATTTCCTATGGCAAAAAGAATTATTGTGGATGCCGGACATGGAGGTTTTGACAACGGAGCCTCCTTTAACGGCCGGCTTGAAAAAAATGACAACTTAAGACTCGCCCTCCAGGTTGGAAAAGACCTGGCTGACATGGGATACGAAGTCTATTATACAAGAGATGATGATACCTATCAGTCGCCTTCTGCCAAAGCCGCTATTGCAAATGAAGCAGGAGCCGACTTTTTTGTTTCCATTCACCGCAATTCCAGTGCAGAACCGAACCAATACAACGGGGTACAGACTCTGGTGTTCGATGACAGTGGAATCAAATCGGAAATGTCGGCCAATGTAAATCAGGAATTAGCGAAACTGGGCTTTCAGAATCTGGGAATCAGTGTCCGTCCTAATCTGACCGTACTGCGACGCACAAAAATGCCCGCCATTCTCGTGGAAGCCGGCTTCATCAACAGCGACAAGGACAATGCTCTGTTCGACTCCAAATTCAATGAGGTTGCCCAGGCAATCGCAACGGGAATCGACCAGACCCTGACCCAGAATACCACCACCTACCCCTCCGCCAACTACCGGGTACAGATTGGACTGTTCCGCAATTACGGAAATGCCCAATACCAGTTGAATAAAGCCCAGGAAGATGGATTTTCCGGTTATATTGTTCCCAGTGGTCCCTACTATGCAGTCCAGGTCGGTGATTACAGTGAACTGGATCAGGCAGCAGCGGCGGCACGCCAACTCCGCTCTATGGGCTATGAAACTCTGGTAGTATCTACCGATTAAACCATTTTAACATATTTTAATCAAGTAAAAAACCGGG
>JAQXNR010000139.1 GCA_029098105.1 Lachnospiraceae bacterium | reverse complement strand
CCCTGTATGCATTACATGAAATAAATACGCGAGCGCTCCTATTGTAAAAATCATACCAATTATGCGTATCCCAATTCGGTAAGACCGTCTTCTTCTGGATGTGTATTCCACTTGCTTCACCTCATAACCATTCTTTTGTAGCGGTACTTGCGAATGAACGCACCTCAAAGCCTTCGGCTTTTTCGGTGTTCGTTTCACTCACATAAGATTCCGTACAAGCATCGGAATGCAAGCATTCCATGCTTGTACAGGAATCTTGCGTTCATTCTATGCGTTCATTATATCAGAAGAATCGCTGAATTACCATATAAAGTCACGGAAATATTTCGACAGTTTCACTGAAAATAAGCAAAATAAAGGCTTATGGCTTGCCACTGAAATACGTTTATGCTATTATGTTTAGGTTATAAATACGATGTTTATTTTGAAGAACGTTAAGGAAAGAAGGATATTGTATATGAAAACCAAACGCGAGGATATTCGAAATGTCGCCATTATTGCCCATGTTGACCACGGCAAAACCACTCTGGTAGATGAACTGCTAAAGCAGAGCGGGGTATTCCGCTCCAACCAGGAGGTAGCAGAGCGGGTTATGGACTCCAATGATATTGAGCGGGAACGGGGAATTACCATTCTCTCAAAAAATACCGCCGTATTTTACAAGGATACGAAGATTAATATTATTGACACGCCCGGTCATGCAGATTTTGGTGGAGAAGTAGAACGCGTTTTGAAAATGGTAGACGGCGTAATATTGGTAGTAGACGCTTTTGAAGGTGCTATGCCCCAGACCAAATTTGTACTGCGCAAGGCATTGGAACTGGAATTGTCTGTAGTTGTCTGCATCAACAAAATTGACCGTCCCGAGGCTCGCCCGGAGGAAGTCATTGATGAGGTATTGGACTTATTCATTGAACTGGATGCTAATGAAGACCAGTTGGACTGCCCTTTTATTTTTGCCTCCGCACGAGACGGAATTGCTTCCTATTCCGCAGAGGAACCGGGAACCGATATGCAGCCTTTGTTTGAAACTATTATTAAATATATTCCTGCCCCCACCGGAGATGCCGAGGCACCGCTGCAAACTTTAATCAGCACCATTGACTACAATGAATATGTAGGGCGAATCGGGGTTGGAAAAATCAGTAACGGAACCATTAAGGTAAATCAGGATGCTATTATTGTGAACCATCACGACCCGGAAAAAACACAAAAGGTACGCATTACCAAGTTATATGTCTATGACGGATTGAATAAAGTGGAAGTACCAGAAGCCAGTATGGGAGAAATTGTAGCCATTTCCGGTATTTCAGATTTGAAAATCGGAGATACGATTTGTGCTTTGGATGCGCCGAATCCCATTCCGTTCCAGAAAATTTCCGAGCCGACAATTGCCATGCATTTTCTTGTAAATGACAGTCCGCTGGCAGGACAGGAGGGAAAATTTGTGACAAGCCGCCATCTGCGTGACCGCCTGTTCCGGGAATTGAACACCGATGTCTCTCTTCGTGTAGAAGAGACAGATACTACAGAAGCCTACAAAGTGTCTGGCCGTGGAGAATTACACCTTTCTGTTTTAATTGAAAATATGCGGCGGGAAGGCTACGAGTTTGCAGTCAGTAAGGCGGAAGTATTATACAAAGAAGACGAGCGGGGTAAAAAACTGGAACCAATGGAAATTGCAACCATTGATGTGCCGGAGGAATTTGCCGGAAGTGTCATTCAGGAATTGAGTCAGCGAAAAGGAGAACTTCAGGGCATGGCACCGGGAAATGGCGGCTATACCCGTCTGGAATTCCGAATCCCATCCCGGGGACTCATCGGCTACCGGGGTCAGTTTATGACAGATACAAAAGGAAATGGTATTCTGAATACGGAATTTGATGGATATGGTCCCTATAAAGGAGACATCCAGTACCGCAAACAGGGCTCCTTGATTGCCTTTGAGGCAGGGGAAAGCATTACTTACGGATTGTTTAATGCTCAGGAACGGGGCACCCTCTTCATCGGTCCCGGAGAACGGGTATACAGCGGTATGATTGTGGGACAGTGCAGCCGCCCAGAGGACATCGAAGTAAATGTCTGCAAGAAAAAGCACCTGACCAACACCCGGTCTTCCGGAGCGGACGATGCCCTGACTCTCGTTCCCCCGAAAGTTCTCAGTCTGGAGCAGGCTTTGGAATTCATTGACACGGACGAATTACTGGAAATCACCCCGGAAAACATCCGAATCCGTAAAAAAATTCTGGACCCCACAGAGCGTTATCGTGCGGCAAGAAAAAATGCAAATAAATAGTCGCTGGCCTTCTATTTTGACAGCCGCTATTTCAAAAAAATGACAGGTTATGCAGTATTCCACTGCTCGCCTGTCATTTTTGTATATCCTTTTTATTCATTTCGCATTTGCTTCAAAACGGAAATGGTATGTCGGCAATTCTCTGTAATGCGGAAATTCTGATAGGGGTAATTTACAAAATCGTCCTTTTCCGTTCCATAATTAATATATTCTATATTTATATCACCAAGCCATTTTCCCTCCTCTACCACAGGATTTTCATTCGAATCATAAGCATTACTAATGATTATATTTCCCTCCTGTAAATCTGTCATAACTGCATTGTATAACTGCTTATTTACCAGTTCTTCCATCTCTTCCCCTGAAAAAGAATCGCTACTATCATACCATTCTATTCTAGCCACGTTAGAATACTTTATATTATCCGAAGACAAAAAAGACTGTAACATATCTTTTTCATTTAGAAATTGAATTAATTCTTCCAATTCCTTTTTATTTTCATCGACTAGAACCGGATAGGAACGGGAAAACGCAGTGCCGTCATCCTTCTTAAATTTAAAATCCAATATTGCAACACTATAATTCTCGGAATACTTTTTTTCCCATTCCGCTTCATTCACAACATCGTCCTCTCCGTTTCTCTGAATCTGCTTTGCAAATTGCAAAATCCAATCTATTTTCCCCTCTTCTTCAATGGTAAAATGATTTCCTCCAAATTCCAACTGCACGGTCTTTACCTCTTTTGCATCCTGTTTTACCTGATTCTCATACTGTATCTTTTCACTAACAAACAAAAGTAGTATAACCACTGCTATGATTACCATCTGCTTATAGGAAACCTGTTTCCATATAAAAAAGGTCTTCTCCAAAATCATATCACATACTAAATAACAAACTACTATTCCCAAAAGAATGAGAATACATCCCACAAAGAAGAAAGATTTATACGTCTGATGCCAGGTAATCAAATTATAGGCAAGCAGGTAGACAAGCCAAGTCAGCAACAGACTTCCACATCCACAAAATACGCTTCGGTAAACCACTTTACTCCAGGAAAATACCAGCGTCTCATCCACCTTTTCAATTTTTCGCTTTCGGTACAGTAGCAGAGCAATTCCAACAAGAAGCACTGCAGGAATCAGGTATAGCGCACAGGCACCCACACTTTCACCATGAAATCCAGTTAATGCATTTCCATCCATCGCTCTCAGTGGAATTGTTCCTTCGCCGTCATTGCTCTGAAGCATAACCAATTCATTCATTTGTTCCACAGGTGTCAGCCAGGAAACCCATCTATTACCCAAAAAGGAATCTACTGTTGTGGAACTGCCACCATAAACAAACACACCTACCATTCCATCCAACAGCAATTTAAAAACATATACAACGCAGTTGATGACCGCATACATAATAATACTCATAATGCTGTTTCCACTTAACATGACAAGGCACACTGCCAGACTATAGAAAAACAGACTAATACTAATCGTCTCAAGAAAATAACCGCAAAAGGCTCCGCCTACATGCAAGCCATTTCCCCAAGAAATCAGTACTGCCGTGACAAGTACGAGCAAAAAGGGAACACAAGTCATCAAATACCCGGCTAAAAAATGACTTCCAAACATAGTCATCCGGGAAATAGGCAGGCTGTGAACCATAAATGATGCCCTGCGCTGATTCAGATACTGGAATACAAATATTGCCGGAATAATAGCAAATGCCGCTAGTAATAACACATACCCACCATCGCATACAATATCTGTTGCCTGAATCTGCAACTGCTGAATCACTGTGTACTCGGAACCAGAATCACTATAATAGGAGCCGTACCGCAAAGCATTCATACACTCCGACACAAACGGTAAACAAAAAATTAATTGCAATAACAAGATAGGAATTACCCATACCGGCCACAGCCGCGTAACATCTTTGAAAAATACAGTCCTATTACATAATAATGTCTTTGACTTCATAGTCCATACCTCCCAACTCATAGATGAAAATTTCTTCCAGGGTGAGAGGCAATATGTCCACCAAAATCGGGTCGTACGCCTTCACCTTGCTCTCCACCTCTTTCGCACTTCCCTTCACAATCATGGTGTGCACCTTACCCATACTAGTCTGGTGCAAAACAGGTAGTGTGTCACTCACATCCGGGCACTCCCCTGCAAAGGCAATCTGCAGTTTTACCACGCCCCCTTGAAGTTCGGTCAGGGAATGTTCCAACACAACCGTTCCCTTATGCATAATCCCTACATAATCACACACATCTTCCAGTTCTCTCAAATTGTGGGAGGAAACAAGAACGGTCATCTGCGATTTCTCCACTTCTGCCAGCAAAATACTCCAAATCTGCCGCCGCATAACCGGATCCAGTCCATCTACCGGCTCATCCAACACTAACAGTTGTGGGCAAATGCTAATGGCAAGAATAAATGCTGCCTGCTTCTGCATTCCCTTTGACATCTGACGAATATGTCGTTTGACATCCAGTTCCGGGAAAATCTCCAGCAGTTTATAAAACAACTCCCGGTCAAATCCCGGGTAAATGCCGCTGTAATATTTCATCATATCTACAATCGTAGACTGCCGGAAATAAAACACTTCATCGGGAATATAGGCAATCTGACTTTTTATTGCTGTATTTTCATATACCGGCTCATCCGAAACGAGAATACTCCCCTCATCCTGACGGAAAATTCCAGTTATATGCCGCAGTAACGTGGACTTTCCCGCTCCATTGGGTCCTACCAATCCGTATACAGAACCTTTGGGAACATGAATATTCACATCCCTCAACGCCTGAAAACCATCAAAACTTTTACTAATGTGTTCACCCTTAATCATGTTTCCTTCTCC
>JAQXNR010000138.1 GCA_029098105.1 Lachnospiraceae bacterium | reverse complement strand
CGACCCCCGGCTACCTACCAGATATCCATGGTCATTCGAATCCCATACCAGTTTCTGAGCAATGATGTACATAACGGCAAAACCATTGCTAATAATGGAATGCAGTTCTCTCTCCAGCCGCTCCGTCACTACTTCCGGCAAATCCGGACCATAAATCTGGTGCGCTTTTTCATAACAAATATTCGTCAGCGTTTCATCGGAATTCGGAATTTCCGGCGGACACTTGTCCGGGTATACCGGTGAAATTTTTTCAATCATATCCGCTATTTTGTTCGTATTAGTAATCACAACTTCCCGCGCCTTTTCTGCTCCCAGGTATTCAAATTCCTTCAGCATTTCCTCTGTGGTACGAAAATACAGCGGTGGCTGGTTGTCTGCATCTGCAAATCCCTTTGACTTCATCAAAATACTGCGGTAAATGGAATCCTCCGGATTCAAAAAATGCACATCGCAAGTAGCAACTACCGGCTTTTGGTATTCCTCTCCCAGTTTTACAATTTTACGGTTAATTTCCTGCAAATCTTCTACACTCTGAATCGGGTATTTAGAATCTCCAATCATAAAGAAATCATTTCCCAGAGGTTGGATTTCCAAATAATCGTAAAAGTTGACAATTTTAGCGATTTTTTCTGGTCCCCGTTCTCTGAGCACTGCCCGGTAAAGTTCTCCCGCCTCACAGGCAGAACCAATAATCAGACCTTCCCGATACTTGTTGATTAGACTTTTCGGCATCCTTGGACGCTTGTTGAAATAAGTCAAATGGGACTCGGAAACAAGACGGTATAAATTCACTCTGCCGATTTCATTTTTTACAAGAATAATACCGTGGTAATAGGGGGCTTTTTTAATTTTGTCCACAGAAAATTCAGAGCAGGCGTTTAACTCATCCACTGTAAAAATATTTTTCTTTTCCAGCATCTCTACGAAACGCAGGAAAATTTTTGCCGTAGCCCCTGCATCGTCCACAGCCCGGTGGTGATTTGCCAGATTAATCTTCAAATGCTTTGCTACGGTGTCCAACTTAAACCGTCCTAGTTCCGGCAAAAGAATATGGGCCAGTTCCACTGTGTCGATTACCGTAAAATCCGTCTCTATTCCCAGACGTTCACAATTTGCCTCAATGAAACTCACATCAAATTCGGCATTGTGGGCAACCAAAACCGCATCTTTGCAAAATTTCATAAATTTAGGAAGAATGTCCTCAATTACTGGAGCATCCTTTACCATATTGTCACTGATGTGTGTCAGGTTTTCAATTTCAAAAGGAATCGGACGTTGAGGATTGACAAATTCACTGAAATATTCCACTTCTTTACCGTCCTGCACCTTAACTGCACCAATCTCTATAATTCTGTCTTTGTGAGCAGAAAATCCTGTGGTCTCCAAATCAAATACCACATAGGTATCCTTAAGACTTTGTCCCTTGCTGTTTAACACGATGTCGTGCATATCATCAATGAAATACCCTTCTACGCCATAAATCACCTTAAACGGATCATCTTTCCCGTCGACACAGTGGTTTGCAATCGGAAACGCCTGAAGCACACCATGGTCCGTGATTGCCATCGCCGTATGTCCCCAGTCCTTTGCAGTCTGTATTACTTTCTTGATGTCTACTACGCTGTCCATCTCGCTCATCACCGTATGTAAATGCAATTCTACCCGTTTTTCCAGCGAATGGTCCATACGCTTTTCCCTGAAGTCCAGAATCTTCTTAATTCCCACCAGAGAACTCAGTTGTAGTTCCTTGTCATAAGTATCATAAGTAACAATTCCCTTAACCCGGTAAAATTTGCCCTCTTCCAGTTCACTCAGCAAGTCTGGCAACAATTCATTTTTAATGAACAGTTTCGCTTTAATGGAATCGGTAAAATCGGTAATAACAAAAGTAAAAATTGTTTTTTCTCCTCGAATCTCGCGAAATTCAAAACGACTCACCTGTCCATGTACGACCACTTCTCCAATTTCGGAATCTATAGTCTTTAACTCCATTAAATCCCCTTCGGTATTTCTTCCATAAATCATGTCCGGGTCGTCTTTCGGACGGCGGAACGGTATATTTTTCGGGGTATCTGCCTTTGCCAAAACGGGCGCAGGTTCCCCCTGTTTGACCGCAGATTCTTTTTTTTCCTTCTTCGGCTTTTCATTCTGTTCCACATGAGCCTGATGCTCTGCCCGGAGTTCTTCCTCTGCCGCCAGTTGTTTTAAGTTTTCCTTTACCCTGCCGACTTCCTGGTTGAGTTTGTGATCCCGCTCCATAGACAGACGGCTGTCTTTAGGCTCCACATACTCAAATTTCAATTCCACATCCCAGTCAAAACTACGCTTTAACGTAGTCAGAAACGTCTCCCGAATGTCCTTCTCTACATTTTTAGACAAAAAAGTATCCTCTAAAAAGAAAGTAACCTGATTTCCCACTACTTCCCAGGAACCTTTCCGAACCACACTGTAAAGCACAGGATGGTTTTTCTGCCACTCTGCCAGAATGCCGTTAAGCATATATTCCTCCAGAACCATTGCCAAATCATACTGGCTGGACAGTTCATATCGAGGAATAATGTGGATGGGGCAATTATAGGTCCGGTATAAATATTGATGCAATTCTTGTTCCATCGCTTCCCGGTTTGAGAAAGAAATAAGATGAGAACTGCATAAAATAACATACAGACATTTCTCATCTTTTTTATATACGATGTGTTCTACCAGCACATCCTCGTAAAACTGTCTTAATTTCTCAGAAACCTTCAGTTCAGGAAACACATGGAAAAAAGTTTTCTCCTGTCCTGTTACTGCCAATGGTCCAATTCCTCCTTCAATGCACTTAAAAACTCTTCTTCGGGAAGTTTTCGCACAATTTCCCCCTTCTTAATCAGCAAGCCTTCTCCATTGCCTCCCGCAATTCCCAAGTCTGCCTCTTTCGCCTCTCCCGGTCCATTTACAACGCATCCCATAACTGCAACCTTCAAATCCAGATGCTCATAATGGGACACGAGTTCTTCCACCTGGTTAGCAAGTCCAATTAAATCAATGGAAGTTCTGCCACAGGTAGGACAAGATACCACTTCAATTCCTCCCTTTCGCAGTCCCAGCGTTTTTAAAATTAATTTTGCCGAAATAATCTCCTGCACCGGATCACCAGTCAAAGAAACCCGGATGGTATCACCAATTCCCTGATTGAGAATCAGTCCCAGACCAATGCTGGATTTAATATTGCCCCGAAGCAGGGTGCCCGCCTCTGTAATTCCCACATGCAAGGGGTACGGCGTTTTACCAGCAATCAATTCATGAGCTTTTACACACATCATAACATCAGAAGACTTAATGCTGATGACAATCTGGTCATAGCCACAGGCCTCAATTCTATGTACCTTGTCCAAAGCACTCTCCACAATGCCTTCTGCAGTAACACCGTTATATTTTGCCACCAGTTCCTTTTCCAGAGAACCGCTATTAACCCCGACCCGGATAGGGACTTTATACTCCTTTGCCTTTTCCACTACTGCCGCAAGAGCCTCCTGGCCACCAATGTTTCCCGGGTTGATCCGGATTTTGTCTGCCCCGTTTTCCATAGCGGCAATAGCAAGCCGGTAATCAAAATGAATATCCGCTACCAAAGGAATATGAATCTGTTTCTTAATGGCAGGCAGTGCCTCAGCCGCTGCTTTTGTATTTACAGTACAGCGAATAATATCACAGCCCGCCTCTTCAAGACGCAGAATCTGCTCCACCGTTGCCTTGACATCCTCTGTTCTGGTATTGGTCATGGATTGAATCAAAATCGGATTTCCACCACCAATCACCCGATCCTTAATCCGAATTTCCTTTGTGTTCTCACGATACAGCATACCGCGCCCTCCTATTTTATGAATATATTGCGTATGTCGTTAAACATAACGACTACCATAAGACCCATCAACAAAACAAAACCAATAAAATGCACGAAACCTTCCTTGTTCGGGTCGATTTTTTTGCCCCGGATGACTTCCACAAGCATAAACAAAAGCCGTCCTCCGTCCAGTGCGGGAATCGGCAACAAATTCATAATTCCCAGATTGGCACTGAGCATAATACAGAAACTGGCAAGGCTCTCAAATACTGCCAGCAAACCATACTGGGCACTCTCCGAATACACATCTCCTACCATATTTACAATTCCTACCGGACCGGCTACGGAATCTGCTGACACATTTCCCATAATCAGATGCTTTAAACTTAAAATTACACTCTTAATCTGATAGCGGATTTCCAACAAAGAATATTTCAGATTGCCAAGAATTCCAACTTTTTTATTGCCATCTTTATAATTGCAATTATAGGTAAATCCGGCAGAATAGTATTCGCTTTTTGTCGGCGTTACCCCTACTGTATTCTCTGCTCCATCTCTTTCGTAAGTAATCTGTACTTCCTCACTGGTCAGTTCATGTTGGGAAACATATTCATAAAATTCTTCCCCGGATGCGATGGAAACATCATTGATTCCAGTAATCACGTCTCCATCCTGTAATCCGGCACTCTCCATGGCTCCGCCCTCCACCACAGAAACTGTGGCAGGACTGCTATTATTACTGTAATTGATTCCCAAATAATAACGACTGATTTTTTCCGGCTGTAATATTGTATTATAAGTTTGCCCATCCCGCTTAAAGGTAATGGGAATTTCTTCTTCTCCAAGAGGATGGAAATAATCATTTACATAGATTTCCCGCCCTACCCCAATTCTGGAATTGTTATAGGAAACAATGACATCTCCCTCCTGAAGTCCCGCTTCTTGTGCCGGAGATCCGGACTCCACGCTGATTACTCCCGGTACATCTGCTCCTACCAGAGCAATCAGTACAATTGCCAGCAAAAAGGCAAAGACAAAATTGAAAAAAGGACCGGCAAAGACTACAGCAATTCTTGCCCACACCGATTTATTGTTAAAGGCACGCGCATCATCGCTCTCCTCATCTTCTCCCATCATCATACAAGAACCACCCAAAGGTAGCAATTTAATACAATACCGGGTATCTCCTTTCACAAAGGAAAACAATTTAGGGCCCATTCCAATGGAAAACTCCTCCACAAAAATACCATTCGCCTTTGCCAATAGAAAATGTCCCAATTCATGAACAAATACAATAATTCCAAATATTAGCAATGCAATTATAATCTTCAACTTGTAACCTCCCGTTCCAATAAGGTGATTTAATCATATTTGCTACGAATCAACTCATCCACCCACTGCTGCGTCTGCAAAATTTCTTCCACACTGGGATTAACAATCTTAGTATGCGCATCCAGACAAGTCCTAATCATCTCATAGATTTCCAAAAATGCAATTTTTCCTTTCAAAAAACGTTCTACCGCATATTCATTCGCCGCATTAAACACCGTTGGCATAGAGCCGCCTTCTCTTCCAACCTGGTAAGCCAGTTTCAATCCCTCAAAAGTATCCATATCCGGTTTTTCAAACGTAATTTGCTGAAGCATTCCAAAATCCAGCCGCTCTCCTTCCAGGTAACGGCGTTCCGGGTAAAACAGGGCATACTGTATTGGAAGTTTCATGTCCGGTGTTCCCAGTTGAGCAATGACTGCCCCGTCCTCGTACTCCACCATGGAGTGAATAATACTCTGGGGCTGGACGACCACTTCTACATTGTCGTACTCCACGCCAAACAGCCATTTCGCCTCCATCACTTCCAATCCCTTGTTGACCAGAGTTGCGGAATCAATCGTAATCTTTTGTCCCATGGACCAGTTGGGATGCTTCAATGCATCTGCCACAGTAACATTTTTCAATTCTTCCCGGGTTCTTCCCCGAAAAGGACCACCAGAAGCGGTCAACAGAATACGACTCACATGGTTGTGACGTTCTCCATTCAGAGACTGAAAAATCGCAGAATGTTCCGAATCCACAGGCAGTATTGCTACATTATATTCCTTTGCCATAGGCATAATGATGTGTCCTGCCGTAACCAAAGTTTCTTTATTGGCAAGGGCGATGTTCTTACCTGCCTGAATCGCTGCAATCGTAGGCTGAATTCCAATCATTCCCACAATTGCTGTCACCAATATTTCAGAATCGGCAATGGTAGCCACCTCCAGCAGCCCATCCATACCTGCCACAATCTTAACATCCAAATCCTGCACTTTCAGCCGCAGTTCCTGTGCCTTTTCCTCACTCCAGACTGCCGCCAGCACCGGATGAAATTCCCGTATTTGCTGCTCCAGCAGTGTGATGTTACTTCCCGCCGCCAACGCTACCACAGTAATATCCTCCGAATAGGAGCGCGCCACCTCTAACGTCTGGGTACCAATCGAACCTGTGGAACCTAAAACTGCTATTTTCATCTCTCGTCTTCCTTTCCCATACTGCAAAAACTAACGCTGTACCATCAAAGTAACTAAGTAGTAAACAATCGGCGCTGTCATAATCATACTGTCAAATCGGTCTAGAATTCCACCATGTCCGGGAATCAGTTTGCCATAATCTTTAATACCATACTGACGTTTAATAGCAGATGCCGCCAAATCTCCCACTACCGAAATCATTCCACCAATTCCACAAATAAGAGCAAACGCAAGAAGTAACTGCCCGGTTATCGCTTCTCCCGTAATTTTCCCAAACAGGAAAGCATAGGCAACACCTAACAGAGCAGCCCCCACAATACCTCCCACAAATCCTTCGATTGACTTTTTCGGACTCAGTTTCGGACTCATCTTATGCTTTCCAAATAACACACCAACGCAGTACGCACAAGTATCATTTCCCCAAGCACTTAAAAATACAAGTACAACGTAAGCTCCTCCATTGGGAAGAAAACGAACTTGGAAAATATAGGACAGCATTACCGTTACATAGAAAAAGGCAAAAAAGGGCAACATAATATCTGCCAACTGGTATTTCGGGTATCCAAATACATAAAAGCACATCAATACCATTAAAAATACGCTCAACAATAGCAAATAATAATACTGGTAACTCTCAAAGGTGTACCCCAATCCAAGAATTGTGTAATACACCACCGTTGTGGCTTCGGTGACAATAAGCAGTGCTTTGGAAACATGTTCCGGAATCCGCATTAACTCATAAATTCCGATCATAGAAATCAGAGCCACCATTCCCAGCGTTACAAAACCACCAAAATACAGTGTTACAATCATAATCAAAACCAGTACAATTCCACTTAATAATCTCGTTTTAAACATAACACCCTCCTGCTATCACACGCCACCAAACCGGCGTTCTCTGCCATTATAGTATTCGATTGCCTTAATCAACTCCGCTTTATTAAAATCCGGCCAGAGCACATCTGTAAAATAGAATTCTGAGTATGCCAGTTGCCATAACAGCCAGTTGGACAACCGCTGCTCTCCACTGGTGCGAATCATCAAATCCGGGTCCGGCAGTTCTCTGGTATCCAAATAACTGGTAAACAGTTCCTCTGTAATCTCTCCCGGCTTTACTTTATCCTCTGTCACATCCTTCGCAAGGCGGTTCATCGCCCGCACCATTTCGTCCCGGCTTCCGTAATTCAACGCAATTGTAAAATTAAGTCCTGTATTGACAGCGGACACTTCCTCCAGATGTTCAATCTGTGTTCTCAACTTCTCGTCCAGACGGCTCTTTTCTCCAATTACCCGAACCCGCATGTTATTTTTGGTAGTTCGTTCAATACAGTCTTTCAGGTAGTTATTCAACAACTTCATAAGGGCGGAAACTTCGTCCTGAGGGCGTTTCCAGTTCTCTGTGGAAAAAGCATATACAGTCAAATACTGAATGCCCAGATTCCATGCATCCTCACAAATCTGTTCCACCGTCTTAGCCCCCTGTACATGCCCATAATTGCGGGGCATCATCCGTTTCTTTGCCCATCTTCCATTTCCGTCCAAAATAATTGCTACATGCTCCGGTATGGTTAATTCCTGTCCATTGATTTCTTTTTTCATGCTATTGCTCCTCACAATTACCTATCTATGTAAAAACAACAAGGATGTCTTGAAAAAAGACATCCCCATATATCTTTTCGAAACCAGTCCCTGTTAAACTGTCATAATCTCTTTTGTTTTTTCTTCGATTGCCTTGTCTACATTGGCAATGTACTTGTCAGTCAGTTTCTGAATCTGCTCCTCGAGCCCCTTCATCTCATCATCGGACACCTCACCATCCTTGTTCTGCTTCTTCACAGCATCATTGGCATCCCGACGAATGTTGCGAATGGCAACCTTGCAGTTCTCACCCTTTTTCTTAACATCCTTAGCCAGTTCCTTACGCCGATCCTCTGTCAGTTCCGGAAAGTTCAACCGAACGGACTTACCGTCATTATTCGGGGTAATTCCTATATCAGAACACATAATTGCCTTCTCAATCTCTTTTAATAAAGAGGTCTCCCAAGGGGTAATCAACAGGCTTCGCGCCTCTGGAACCGAAATATTACCCACCTGCTGTAAAGGAGTGGGAACTCCGTAATAGTCTACCTTAATATTGTCCAAAATATGTGGATTTGCTCTTCCTGCACGAATATTTGCATATTCTCCCTGCAGAGACTCAATGGATTTGCTCATCTTCTCTTCATACTGATTTAACATAGTTTTCTCCTCCTAATTCTAGTCCACCGTTACACGGGTTCCGCTAAATTCCCCGTTCACTGTCTTTACAATGCTGTTTTCCTCATTCAATCCAAATATAAGCATAGGCATTTTGTTTTCCAGACACATAATCGTGGCAGACAAATCAATGACACCCAGTTTTTTCTCCAGCACTTCATTCAGGCTGATGGAATCAAACTTCTTCGCATTGGGATTCAACTTCGGGTCACTGTCATACACACCATCAATGGCCTTCGCCAGCAATATACAGTCTGCCTCTATCTCAATGGCACGCAGAGCGGTCGCCGTATCCGTGGAAAAATACGGGTGTCCGGTTCCACCGGCAAAAAATACCACCTTACCCTCTTTCAACGCCTCCATGGAAGCATCCTTGGAATATAACTGAGCAATGTCCCCACAGGCAAAAGGAGTCATCACAACCGTATCCACTCCCTCCGTACGGAAAATCTCAGACACGTAGACACAGTTCATAATCGTAGCCAACATTCCAATCTGGTCCGCCTTGGTACGCTCAATCTTATTACTGGTTCTTCCCCTCCAGAAATTACCACCACCAATGACAACTCCCACCTGAACGCCCGAGTCCACAACCTGTTTGACCTGCTTTGCTACTTCCACAACTGTGGCTTCATCAAAACCGGTATGCTTCTCCCCAGCCAATGCTTCTCCACTTAATTTTAAAAGTACCCGATTTGTTTTTTCCATTTTACCATTCTCCCAAATATTTAATTTTCAAAGAAAGTATTTACATCGATATCAGAGTAACTCTGAGAACACAACCCTTCCATAACAGCGCCATTGTTCACCTGTACAGAACGGGACTTAATGTTACCCATTACCACTGCAGTGGAGTCAATAATAATCGGACCATTCACATCAATGTCACCCTTTACTGCTCCGGCAATAACAGCGGAGGTTGCCTTAAGGTTACCTACAATCACAGAACCAACACCGACTTTAATACTGCCTGCACTATTCATATCTCCGGTTACATTTGCTGCATCCGTAAAAATCTCAGCGGCATCAGAAGTACCCTTTACCGCTCCGGAAACAACCAACTTACCCTTACAACTAATGTCACCCTCAATAGTGCCAACTACTTCCAGAGAACCGGAAGTCTTAATGTTACCGGTAATCTCTGTTCCCTTGGTAATCGTAGCCATCTCGTCATCTGCTGTAGATGCATCGAAATCTGCTGTATCAAACGCTTCTTCCTTCTTCTCCTCTGCCTGCTCCTGAACTTCCTCTACTGCACTCATGTCTTTATCCTCCATTTTCTGTTCTTCTTCTGACTCCTCTTTCTTGTCCTCATCCCCAAATAGATTGTCAATCATATCATCATCTGAAAACGCATCCTCGCCTGCCAACTCTTCCAAAGTGGCATCCATCTCGGAAAGTTTTTCACCAGATTCTTTTCCCTCTTCATCTTCCCCGAAGAGTGCCATCATTTCTGCATCCAAATCTTCACTGTCATCTGTTCCCTGTACATGCTCTTCTGTTTCCTGTCCAATCAGTTCTTCCTCATTCATTAACTCATTCACTGCCTGGGAAACATCGTCCTTCAAATCCTTAAATAAACTCATAACCTACCTCCTGTGTATTGTTGTTCTGTTGTGATTCTGCCCAAAGACTGAATCTGCTTTTTCAATGTACAAATCCGGTAATACAGCAGAACATTTAATATAAATGAGCACAAAATACAGAGAACCATAAATATCATAACCATCTTCATGACGCTCATCCTGTGCTTGTTCTTCTTATTATTGCGGCCCTGCTCTTTCTTCATATGAAAGTATTGCCTCCTATCACCACAGATATAATGATTATATCATATCCACTTGAAAATGGAAACTATTTTTGCTCTATTCCAATGTCTCCCTTTGTATTTTCCTATATTGCTCCAACAATAACTGATTCCACTCCTTCAAATTCTGGTCAAACTCTGCATGATGCAGCCTGATATAGTCATAGTCTTGTACTTTTCCCGCCTGTTCCATTGCCTTCGCCTGTTCCGACATTGCTTTTCCACCAATCAATGCCAGAGTGCTTTTTAGTCCATGTGCCAGCACTCTATACTCGCTGTACTCCCCCTGAGAAAAAAATGTATTCAACTGTTCCCGGTACTCTTGGGCTGACTCCAGGTAATTTCCAATATTCTCCCATACCCCTGCCACACCATCAACCGAATAGCGCAGCGCCTCTTCCAAATCAATTCCTTCAATCCGGCTGTTTTCTCTATTTTCCCAGTCCATCTTTCCATCATCCTCTTCGTTTTTATATCATCAATGCAAAATACTACAACAATTTTAATACATTCAGTGGCTCATCAATGATGTAGGTTGCCCCATTTTCCTTCAGACACGCCTCATCCCGGAAGCCCCACAGGCAGGAAATGCAAATCATTCCCGCATTTTTCGCAGTGGCAATATCCACCTCAGAATCTCCCACATACAAACATTCCTCCACTTTGCTGTCCAACTGTTTTACCGCCTCCAGAACAGCATCCGGTGCCGGTTTTTTTCTCACATCTGCACTCTCCCCAATGGCAACCGGAATCAAATCGGAAAAATATACTTTCTGCAATTCTTTCACAGCAGAGTCCATTTTATTGGACACAATCGCCATCTTTACCCCCTGCTCCTTTAACTGGGTCAGCAACTCTATAATATCATCATAAGGTCTTGTCTTCTCATGGCAATGTTCGCTATAGTATACCTTAAAGTCTTCAAAAGTCTCCTCAAAAGCAGAACTCTCCAAGCCTCCGGGAATTGCCAATTCCATTAATCGCTTCACGCCATTACCCAAAAACTTGCGTACATCTTTCAGAGAATGGGTAGAAAAACCATGCTTTTCCAACGCATAATTCACCGCATCGGTCAAATCTTCCAGTGTATTCAGCAGAGTTCCATCCAAATCAAAAATTACCGTATTATACCTTCTCATATCCTGCATCTCCTTCAATCTTTTGTGCCTCTTTTCCCCTCCTCTGCACATTACGTCTATTATACCTTTGAAGGTATGATTTCGCAAGTTCATCCGTAAAAATAATATATACTCCACAAAAAAGGAAATGCCCAATCGGCATTTCCCTTTTTCCTTCAATCAAATCACTTACTTTAAGTATTTACTTATACTCTTGTTTGTTGTATTGTCATCTACCCGCACAAAGATTCTGGTAACATAGGTTTTTCCATTCTGTTGAATCTTTGCTGTCACCACTGTAAATCCTTTTTTCTTTCCCTGAATGACACCTTTCTTCGTAACAGTAGCAATCTTCTTATTTGAAGATTTGTAACTGATTTTTGCGTTCTTCTCCACATTGGTAAATTTCAGTTTGGTCTTCTTACCTTTGAACACTCTCTTATATACATTAAATTCCGGAAGTTCTCCGCTCTTCTTACTCAGTGCTGCTTTCTTCAGGTTATACAGTTTTATTTTCTCTTTCTTTACAGTTACTGTTACCTTTACTTTGTAATAGGAACCCTTCTGAATAACATACGCCGTAATTACGGTTTTACCCGGCTTCTT
Organism: Lachnospiraceae bacterium; assembly: GCA_029098105.1. Taxonomy (GTDB): domain Bacteria; phylum Bacillota; class Clostridia; order Lachnospirales; family Lachnospiraceae; genus NC2004. The sequence goes on along the minus strand of JAQXNR010000138.1, from coordinate 4,254 downwards.
CGCCGTAATGACACCTTTACTGTTAATCGTAGCAACCTTTTTGTTGGTAGATTTGTAAATCTTCTTAGCAGTCTTGTCAATTCCAACCAGATTCAAGGTAAATTTGGTCTTCACACCCATATTTTTCTTCATTTTCAAAATGGGCACTTTCTTAATGACCGTTTTTTCATTGTAATCAATCACCTTAACACTAAAGGTATGCTTGCTTCCATCCTTATAAATAACTTGTATCGGATGCGCCGTATTTGCAGCAAAATTGCTGAAAACAGACTTCTTGATTACAATCTTGTCTCCCGTTACCGTATAATCGCTGGAAGAAATGTCCTTTCCATCTACCGTTACCTTCTCTACCGCTTTGCTGCTGGCAATCGTTTCTTGTATGTCCTTCGGATTGGTTTTCTCAAAAATCTGCTCGGCTCCCACCGTATCACTGGGCGTGTTTTTTACAGCGGTCGGATTACTGGTAGTGTCAGACTTTTTATTCGACTCAGATGCCTTGTCAACATCTCCCACCGTTTTCCAATCTGCATTAATAGTAACCGTAACAGTTGTGGAAGTTCCCTGGGCAGTCTTAAAGGTAACCTCATACGTGCCAGGAACATTCTGAACCTTGCTGGTATCTACATCCACAATGGCTACCGGGGCTTTTGTAACCGTATCGTATGCCACCGCATTTGCCAGTTTAATCGTGTTAGACAGTTTATTGCTGCCAGTTACTAAATCATAATCCTCAGTTCCGATGACAAAATTGTTCGCAGCAATCGTTTCTCCTGTAGCCGGATTGCTCTCACTCTTGTCCTCTACCGTTACTACAATCACTGTACTGGCTGTTCCATCCTCTGTCTTCACAGTAACCGGATACTCTCCCTTTTGCCCATTCTGAATTGCCTGATTCACTTTTTCCAATTCCGATGCATCCACAATTGTACCAACCGTTGCTCCATCGGAATCCTTAGCGCTGACATTCCCCTTTTCTTTAAAGGAATCCTGGGTCAACTGCTCGCCTTTTGCCGGAACGGTAAAATCATTACCCGTAATATTTTTAGCGGGAGTCTGATCTGCAGGGGTCGTAATTCCCTCTGATTTAACCGTGGCATTAACCGTAACGGAAACTCCTTCATAAGTGAGCGTAACCGGATATACTCCATTTTTCGCCTGGATACTGGAGGTGTCAATCGAAATGTCACTGCGTTCTACATTCGTGTGCACGCCGCTTGTGGTATCTTTCGTTGCCACGGCTCCTGCCAGATTCTTAAATAGCGTTGCCAGACTGTCCTTATTGGCAGCCTGCTCCAAACTGATAGAAAAATCGTTTCCACCAATCCGAACAGTAGAACCATCCGAAACGACGTCTTTGGTCGTCTTGTCTACAATCGTTGCCGTCGCTGTCGTGCTGATTCCACCAGGAGTCTTAAAGGTAATATCCTTTTTACCCGGCTCTGTCACATCCTGCAAATTGCTCGGAGTCGTCCCAATATCCCCTCTGGCAACCGTACTTCCGTTTGTATCCTTCGCCGCAGCATTTGCCAAATCTTTAATTGTGCTGGAATCGGATTGTTTCGCATCCTCAACAGAAATAATAAAATCATCTGCTGTTACCTCTGCCACAATAGCCTGAACGGTTACTGTCACTCCCTTGTAATCGAAGGTAACATCATATACACCTGCAGTCGCAGTATTCTTCACTTCTTTTACGGTAATGTCTTCAGAAGTATAAGGGATTGCATTTTCTCCTGCAGAAAGGTCGGTTGCCACTACTTTCGCCAGTTCCTTAAACGTCTCCCGTACTTCTGCCGTATTGCGATTCGCCTCTTGCTCAGAAGTAATGACAAAAGTATTGGCACCAATTGTAATACCTGTTTTTTCACCGGTTCCATCCGCTTTCTTGTCTACCACATACGCCTTTGCTGTATCCGTAACAGTCGGAGTTCCCTGGCTATTCGTAAAAGTAAATACCTCTCCATCAGAAATGGAAGTTGGCTCAGAATGATTGGAATTCTCCACGGTCACATCAGCCCGGCTTACTTCTACCGGAGACACTTTCGTTCCCTTGTATGCCTCAACCTCAGCATAGTCCTTTACCTGCGTTCCATTCGTTGAAGATGCCTGCTCATTGGTAACAATAAAATCATTCGCTTTAATATATGGAATCGATACCTTCGCCTTCACCGTTACCTCTACTCCACCATAAGCAAAAGTAACATCATAATATGCACCTGTATCATTCAGAACCATACTCTTTAACTCAATTTCTTCTGTTGGAACCGTAATACCGGAATCAACCGCTACCGCCTTTGCCAGTTCCTTGATGACTTCTTTTCCATCAGGCGTATTCCGGTTTTCTTCCTGTTCCCGGGTAATTTCAAAATCATTGGCACCAATCGTAATACCTGCTTTTTCACCGGTTCCTTTTTCCACCTTATCCACAACATAGGCTGTAACCGTAGTTGTAACACTACCTACCGGATTCGTAAAAGTAATGTCTTTCTTCTCTGTTACCCCATTCAAAGTCGCGGTGTCAGAAGTAATCGTACTTTTGCCTACCGCGTTTCCTGCCGCATCGGTTCCGGAAACATCTGCCCAGTCCTTGATGTTACTTTCATTTGAACTTGCAGCATCCGTCTTTGTTACAATAAAATCTTTTGCCTTTACAGACGGATTCTCTGCTTCCATCACTTCAGGAATCAATTTCACATCGGTAGAAGATTTTGTATCTTCCACATAAGGTTCTTCTGGTGCTACCTTTGTATTCGTATAGGGACTGTACTCAATCAGGTAACCATCCATTTTCCATTTTTTGTTGGTGTCGGTACCGTCCATAGGCCACAAATCATTCCACTCTCCGTTAGTATCATAACCGTATTCCATACAATACTCCTGAGCGAAATCATCCTCACTACTTTTATCGGTGTTATTCGGCTCGTCAGTGTACCAGTAATTATAACTCTCATCACAGCCAACAGAGCTTCCGGAACCATAATAATAAGGATCCGTCATTTTATAATAACTACGTCCTGCTTCCGGTCCACACATCCAATACCAGGTATCTGCCATCTTACCACTTTCCCGCTGGCCTGGATTTAACTGTGAAATAGCATTCGTGTCAAAACCAATGGCAGTTCCTCCAGATGTAGTGGTCTTTGTTCTGGCACCCCCGACCCAGGCACCTTTGCTTCCCAGCCCAACACTATTACAAATATAAATCTGCTCAATATCACTGGTAATGGTTGCCAAATATCCTTTCAAACCATTATAAGATGTACTCTTGGCACTGGAATAAGCCGTATACCAATTTCGTGTCATATCCACTGTTGTGCTGTAATCCCATGGCACATATTTGTAATAATGAATCTTGCCGTCCGCTGCGATTACCGTCATACCATCCTCTAATGTAATCGAATTGCTGACTACTGTTATTTTCTGTTTGGTTGTAGCCGAAACTCCATTACGGTAAAACGTAATTCCTCTTACAAAATTCTGAATCTGCTCAATAGAAGAAGTCTTACTGGTAACCGTCAGAGAAAATAACCGGGTACTGCCTGCTGTAATGCCCGGCTCGTCAACATACTTCTTCGTGGAATCCGTATCAATCATAAGACCGGAAATCTTAATATCACTTCCCGTTCCCAGCATGCTCTTATCCGGTATGGTAAAGGCTCCCCCGTTGTCCACGGAAATACAGAAAATCTTCTGTGCCTCCTCAAAACTGGCAGTCGCATTTGGAAAATGATAGGAGACATCCGTCGTAATCCAGTGTGCATTGCCAAGACTGATCGTATTCGTCGCAGCTTCTGCCTCGAAATTAGTGAATGGCACTAATGACAATGCCATAACCAGCACCATCACCCATGCCACAATCCGTTTTTTCATTTTTCATCATCCTTTCTATGAAAAGTTATGTTAGGTAATTACAAAATAATTTTACATTCGTTACGGTAGTTTGCAATTACCTAAAAACTATGTATCAGAATTGTATACGATTGATAGATATAATTATGCTAAGACTAATAATTTTGTCTTATATATTGTATCGACATTTTACCATAATTTCTTAATTTTCCCCACTCCCTTTTTCATTAATTATATAATAATTTTACCAATTCTTACGATTACTTTTTTTATACAATAATTTACTACTTTAAAACTTTAATTGCTTTATCACTTTAAAGTGTTGCACTTATAATACAATCATGCTACAATACACGAATGAATATAGGCAATTGTGAAACAATGTATTTGCAATTTATAGTTTTC
>JAQXNR010000137.1 GCA_029098105.1 Lachnospiraceae bacterium | reverse complement strand
TTTTTGGTGAACTCCTATACAACAGGGTTGCAGCCTGCGGTGCTTGCTTATATGATGAGTACGCAACTAATTCCCCGTTTCGGTGGAACGGTAGTAGCAGATGAAATCGGATTGCCGGTAACATCAAATGATTTGGTTCTTCCTTGCGGTGCCAGTGGACGCTGGCAGAGATAGGAGACAGTTTTTTTTAGAAAATGGTTGGGGATAGAAAAAAGTACACAAATATTTCTGAAACAAAGCAGAAAATTTGTGTACTTTTTTACGAAAAAAAATTAAAAAATCCTTGCAATCCGTTTGTTTATAAGGTATACTAACAACTGTTGTGACCTTGATAGCGTTGAAGCGTGAGGTTGCTGCCAGGATATGGCAGGTTTTCCGTGGAGCAAGTCAAGTTATAAAACTGGCGACAAGTCACTGTACAAAGTTATAATGTCTGCAATAAGGAGCAGATTGTGTGTGAACAATTAGGACACACACGGGTAAGTGTACAGTCACCGCTTGTCGTACCGCAAAAGTACGAAAAGGAGGCGACTTTTTTTATGGCAAGTCAGAGCGTAATGCGTATTACATTGAAAGCGTATGATCACAAGATTATTGACGCTGCTGCCAAGAGTATCGTGGAGGCTGTTTCTAAGACAGGAGCAAAGGTGAGCGGACCGGTTCCGATGCCTACTAAGAAAGAGGTAGTTACCATTCTTAGAGCCGTACACAAGTACAAAGATTCTCGTGAGCAGTTTGAGCAGAGAACGCACAAGAGATTAATCGATGTAATCGAGCCAAGCAAGAAGACTGCTGATGTATTACACGGCATGGATTTACCGGCTGGTGTAGATATTAGCATCAAGATGAAGTAATTTCATCCATTATTTAAGTAACAATCCTTAGGGTTTAGATATAGGGTCCAAGCGCTCTTAGGCTTAAGAGACCAAGCACTCCGATATTGAACCATCTAGGATGATTGCCCGACAGGCAATCCGCTGTAGATTTTATTAGGAGGTATTTTTACATGAAGAAAGCGATTTTAGCAACAAAAGTCGGCATGACTCAAATCTTCGATGAAGATGGCGTGTTAACTCCGGTTACTGTATTGCAGGCAGGTCCTTGTGCAGTAACACAGGTTAAGACCGTAGAGAATGACGGCTACAGTGCAGTTCAGGTTGGTTTCTGTGACAAGAAGGAACGTCTTGTGAACAAACCAATGAAGGGACATTTTGACAAAGCATCTGTTGGAACAAAGAGATATGTGAGAGAGTTCCGTTTAGAGAATGCAGAGGAGTATGAACTGGGACAGGAAATCAAGGCAGACATCTTCGAAGCAGGAGATAAGGTAGATGCAACTGCAACTTCTAAGGGACATGGTTACGCCGGAGCAATCAAGCGTCATGGTTTCTCAAGAGGTCCGGTAACACATGGTTCTAAGCATCACAGACATACCGGTTCTTCTGGTTGCGCAACAGATCCGGGTAAAGTATTCAAAGGCAAGAAGATGGCTGGACATTATGGATGCAAGCGCACCACAATCCAGAATCTGGAAGTTGTCAGAATCGACGCGGACAACAACATTATTTTGGTAAAAGGTTCCGTTCCAGGACCTAAGAAGTCTTTGGTAATGTTAAAAGAGACAGTAAAGGCCGGCAAATAGGCTAAGGAAGGAGGACTATACAGATGGCATCAGTATCTGTTTATAATATCGAAGGTAAAGAAGTAGATAAGTTAGAACTTAGCGATTCTATTTTCGGTGTAGAGATTAACGAGCACTTAGTGCACATGGCAGTTGTAAATCAGCTTGCCAATAATCGTCAGGGAACACAGAGTGCTAAGACACGTTCTGAAGTTCGTGGCGGTGGTAGAAAACCGTGGAGACAGAAGGGAACCGGACATGCAAGACAGGGTTCTACACGTTCTCCCCAGTGGACCGGTGGCGGTGTTGTATTTGCACCGAAACCAAGAGATTATTCATTCAAGATGAACAAGAAGGAGAAGAGAGCAGCATTAAAATCCGCTTTAACTTCCAGAGTTCAGGACAGCAAGTTTGTTGTATTGGATGAATTAAAGTTTGATGAGATTAAGACGAAAAATTTCCAGAATGTAATGAACAACTTAAAACTTGACAAGGCTTTGGTTGTACTGGCAGACAACGATGAGAATGTAATTCTTTCTGCCCGCAACATTCCTGGTGTAAAAACTGCTCTTACAAACACCATTAACGTATATGATGTTATGAAATACGACACCGTTGTTTGTACAAAGGACGCAGTAGCAAAGATTGAGGAGGTGTACGCATAATGGCAGCATTACAGTATTATGATGTTATACTCAAACCAATTATTACTGAGAAATCCATGAATGCAATGGGTGAGAAGAAGTATACTTTCCTGGTTCATCCGGAAGCAAATAAAACCCAGATTAAGGAAGCAGTAGAGAAGTTATTTGACGGCGCCAAGGTAGCCAAGGTAAATACAATGAACTGCTCCGGTAAGACAAAGAGACGCGGTATGGTATATGGTAAGACCGCTAAGACAAAGAAAGCAATCGTTCAGTTGACTGAGGACAGCAAGGACATCGAGCTTTTTGAAGGATTATAAGAAGAACAAATAAACGCAAACAAAGCGTGATAACAAATAACAGAGCATGAAAGGAGTGCGAATCATGGGAATTAAGAAATATGGCCCATATACACCTTCCAGAAGGAATATGACCAGCCTGGATTTCGCGGAGATTACAAAGACAACTCCCGAGAAATCCTTGACCGTTTCTTTGAAGAAGAATGCTGGTCGTAACAATCAGGGAAAAATCACAGTAAGACACCACGGCGGTGGTTCCAGAAGAAAATACAGAATTATTGATTTCAAGCGTAACAAGGACGGAATTCCTGCAAAGGTTACCGCGATTGAGTACGATCCGAACAGAACTGCAAACATTGCTTTGATCACCTATGCTGATGGTGAGAAGGCATATATCATTGCACCATATAAGTTAGAGGTTGGCGCAACTGTAATGAACGGTCCTGATGCTGAAATCCGTGTTGGTAACTGTCTGCCACTGGAGAATATTCCGGTTGGTACTGAGATTCACAACATCGAGATGATTCCTGGCAAAGGAGCTCAGATGGTACGTTCCGCAGGAAACTCTGCACAGTTGATGGCAAAAGAAGGTAAGTATGCAACTCTTCGTTTACCTTCTGGCGAGATGAGAATGGTTCCGATTAAATGTAGAGCAACAGTAGGTCAGGTTGGTAATATTGAGCACGGACTGGTAAACATCGGTAAAGCAGGACGTAAGCGTAACATGGGTATTCGCCCGACCGTTCGTGGTTCCGTTATGAACCCGAATGACCATCCACACGGTGGTGGTGAGGGTAAAACCAGTATTGGTCGTCCAGGTCCATGTACTCCATGGGGTAAGCCGGCACTTGGTTTGAAAACCAGAAAGAAAAACAAACATTCCAACAAGCTTATTGTTCGTCGTAGAGACGGTAAGAGCTTTAAGTAGTATTATAAGGAGGTACAATTATGGCTCGTTCATTAAAAAAAGGACCATACGCAGATGCAAGTTTACTGAAGAAAGTAGATGCTATGAATAAGAGCGGAGACAAGTCTGTAATCAAGACATGGTCTCGTCGTTCCACTATTTTCCCATCATTTGTAGGACTTACATTTGCTGTTCATGATGGTAGAAGACATGTGCCTGTGTATGTTACAGAGGATATGGTTGGACATAAACTTGGTGAGTTTGTTCAGACCAGAACATTCAGAGGTCATGGTAAAGACGAAAAGAAATCAAAGGTTAGATAATCAGAGTATTTGAAAGGAGGGTTCATCCATGGCAAAAGGACATAGATCCCAAATTAAGAAAGCAAGAAATGCAGAGAACCGTGAGAACAGACCAAGCGCAAAGTTGTCTTATGCTCGTGTTTCTGTTCAGAAAGCTTGCTTTGTACTGGATGCCATCAGAGGTAAGGATGTACAGACCGCACTTGCTATTTTGGCTTACAACCCAAGATATGCATCAAGCATCATTGAGAAATTATTAAAATCAGCAATCGCCAACGCAGAGTACAAAGGAATGAGCGCTGACAACTTATATATTGCTGAGTGTTTCGCAAATAAAGGACCAACAATGAAGAGAATTAAACCAAGAGCACAGGGTAGAGCGTATAGAATTGAGAAGAGAACAAGCCACATCACCATCGTGCTTGACGAGAAATAGGAGGTAAGTCATGGGACAGAAAGTTAATCCTCACGGCCTGAGAGTCGGAGTAATCAAAGACTGGGATTCCAGATGGTATGCAGAAGCAGATTTTGCTGACAACCTTGTAGAAGACGATGCAATCCGTAAATATATTAAAAAGAATTTAAAGGAAGCTGGCATCTCCAAGATTGAGATTGAGCGTGCATCCAATCGTGTGAAAGTGATTGTTTACACTGCTAAGCCAGGTGCTGTAATTGGTAAGAACGGCGAGTCCATTAATAAGACAAGAGACGCAGTTCAGAAACTTACAGACAAGAAATTAAGCATCGAAGTAAAAGAGATTAAGAAACCGGATTTAGATGCACAGTTAGTTGCTGAAAATATTGCACAGCAGTTAGAGAACCGTATTTCTTTCCGTCGTGCAATGAAGTCTGCTATGCGTAACACTATGCGCGAGGGTGCAAAGGGAATTAAGACCTGCGCTTCCGGACGTCTGGGCGGAGCAGATATGGCGCGTACTGAGTACTACAGCGAGGGAACCATTCCTCTGCAGACTCTGCGTGCAGACATTGACTATGGATTTGCTGAGGCAGATACCACTTATGGTAAGGTTGGTGTAAAAACCTGGATTTACCATGGCGAAGTACTTCCTACTAAAGGAAATAAGGAAGGGAGCGATAAATAATGTTAATGCCAAAAAGAACAAAACATCGTAAACAGTTTCGTGGTTCCATGCGCGGAAAAGCAATGCGCGGTAACAAAATTTCCAACGGAGAATTTGGTATTGTAGCAATGGAGCCATGCTGGATTAAATCAAACCAGATTGAGGCTGCCCGTGTTGCTATGACTCGTTATATCAAGCGTGGTGGTAAAGTATGGATTAAGATTTTCCCTGACAAGCCAGTTACTCACAGACCTCTTGGAACTCGTATGGGTAAAGGTAAAGGTGCCGTTGAGTATTGGGTTGCAGTTGTAAAACCGGGTCGGGTTATGTTTGAGATTTCCGGTGTACCTGAAGAGACAGCTAGAGAAGCGTTGCGTTTGGCAAGCCACAAGCTGCCGGTTAAATGCAAGATCGTTTCCAAGGCAGATTTAGAAGGCGGTGATAACAGTGAAAAGTAATAAATATATCGAAGAATTACAGGCGAAATCAGCAGAAGAGTTACAGAACGACTTAGTAGCTGCGAAAAAGGAACTGTTTAACTTGAGATTCCAGAATGCAACGAATCAGTTAGATAATACTAGCAGAATCAAAGAAGTAAGACGCAATATTGCTAGAATTCAGACTATTATCACTGAAAAGGCAAACGCTGCTCAGTAATCTAGGAAGGAGGAATTGCAATGGAAGAGAGAAATTTAAGAAAAACCCGTGTTGGTAAAGTAGTTAGCGACAAGATGGACAAAACAATCGTTGTTGCTATTGAAGATAATGTAAAACATCCTTTATACGGAAAAATCGTAAAGAGAACTTACAAGTTAAAGGCTCATGACGAAGAGAACACCTGCAAAATCGGTGACAGAGTAAAAGTTATGGAGACCAGACCTTTGTCTAAGGACAAGAGATGGAGACTTGTAGAAGTTGTCGAGAGAGCAAAATAGTTTGACAGAGTAATCATAGGAAGGAGAAACAGCCATGATTCAACAGGAATCTAGATTAAAGGTAGCAGATAATACCGGCGCAAAAGAACTGCTTTGCATCCGTGTATTGGGCGGTTCTACCAGAAGATATGCCAATATTGGTGACACTATCGTTGCTACGGTTAAGGATGCAACACCAGGCGGTGTTGTGAAAAAGGGTGACGTTGTAAAGGCAGTTGTAGTGCGTACGAAAAAGGGCGCACGTCGTAAAGACGGTTCTTATATCAAGTTTGATGAGAATGCAGCAGTTATTATTAAGGATGATTTGAATCCAAGAGGAACCCGTATTTTTGGACCGGTAGCAAGAGAACTGCGTGACAAGAAGTTTATGAAGATTATTTCATTAGCACCAGACGTATTATAGGGAGGTGTCGACTGTGGCAACTAGTAAGATTAAAAAGGACGACCAGGTTCAGGTAATTGCTGGTAAGGATAAAGGCAAAACTGGAAAGGTTATGTCCGTTGATGTAAAAAATAAGAAAGTGCTTGTTGAAGGCGTGAACATGGTTAAGAAGCATGCAAAACCTAGTGCAGCGAATCAGCAGGGCGGCATTATTGATCAGGAAGCTCCTATTGATATGTCTAACGTAATGTACCTTCATAATGGCGAGCCTACCCGTATCGGTTTCAAGGTAGAGGGCGGACAGAAAGTACGTTATGCCAAAAAAACTGGCGAAGTTATTGACTAATTGAGAGAGGAGGTCAGGAAAATTGAGTAGATTAAAAGAAACTTATAATAACGAAATCAAAGATGCGTTGATGAAGAAGTTTGAGTACAAGAATGTTATGCAGGTACCTAAACTTGAGAAAATCGTAATCAACATGGGTGTTGGAGAGGCAAAAGAGAACGCTAAGGTTCTGGATGCTGCAATCAGTGATTTGGAGACCATCTCTGGACAGAAAGCAGTTACTACCAAGGCTAAGAAATCCGTTGCTAACTTCAAACTTCGTGAAGGTCAGGCAATCGGCTGTAAGGTAACCTTAAGAGGGGACAGAATGTACGAGTTTGCAGACCGTTTAATCAATCTGGCACTGCCTCGTGTGCGTGACTTCAGAGGTGTAAACCCGAATGCATTTGATGGTAGAGGTAATTACGCATTGGGAATTAAAGAGCAGTTGATTTTCCCGGAAATCGAGTATGACAAGGTGGATAAGGTAAGAGGAATGGACATCATCTTCGTTACCACAGCACATACTGACGAAGAAGCACGCGAGTTATTGACATTGTTCGGAATGCCATTTAAGAAATAGTTAGGAGGGTTTTCATGGCTAAGACATCTATGAAAGTAAAGCAGCAACGCAAACAGAAATACTCCAGCAGAGAGTACAGCCGTTGCAGAATCTGTGGTCGTCCACATGCTTACTTGAGAAAATATGGAATTTGTAGAATTTGTTTCCGTGAGTTGGCTTACAAAGGACAGATTCCTGGTGTTAAGAAAGCAAGCTGGTAAAATTCGTAAAGGAGGACAAACAAAATGACAATGAGTGATCCTATTGCAGATATGCTTACAAGAATTCGTAATGCAAACACTGCAAAACATGATACAGTTGATGTACCTGCATCTAAGATGAAGATTTCAATTGCAGAAATCCTTTTAAACGAAGGTTTCATCAAAGCGTATGAACTTGTGGATGCTGGTAGTTATAAAAACATCCGTATTACTTTGAAGTACGGTGCGGATAAGAATGAGAAGATTATTACCGGAATCAAGAGAATCTCTAAGCCGGGTCTTCGTGTATATGCAAACGCAGAGGATATGCCTAAAGTATTGGGCGGCCTGGGTATTGCAATTGTTTCTACCAATAAGGGCGTAATTACTGACAAGGAAGCACGCAAGCAGAATGTTGGTGGCGAGGTTCTGGCATTCGTTTGGTAGGCATTGAGCACTTAATGAGCGCGTAGAGCGCGAATTTAGTGCGAAAGCCCAGCCCGTAAACTTAGTTGAGTGGCGGGCATTGAGTGGGCAAGGAATTTGTGAAAACGAAGTTAATAAAGTATAACAGATCTGAAAACAGGGAAATTTGCGTGTAAGCATTTCCCCGACAATTTAAGGAGGTATATTATGTCACGTATCGGAAGACTTCCAATTGATATCCCTGCAGGTGTAGAGGTTAAGATTGAGGACAATAATAAAGTGACGGTTAAGGGTCCTAAGGGAACTCTGGTAAAAGAGTTGCCCACAGAGATGGACATTAAGGTTGAGAACAATCAGGTTGTTGTTACCAGACCGAATGATCTGAAGAAGATGAAATCATTGCATGGTCTGACCAGAACACTGATTAATAACATGGTAATCGGTGTAACCGAAGGTTACAAGAAGGTGCTGGAAATCAACGGTGTTGGTTACAGAGGACAGAAGCAGGGCAAGAAACTGACTTTGTCTCTTGGTTACTCTCATCCGGTTGAGATGGAAGATCCAGAAGGCATCGAAGTTACTATGGAAGGACAGAATTTAATCATCGTTAGCGGTATTGACAAGGAGAAAGTTGGTCAGTATGCAGCTGAGATTCGTGAAAAGAGAAAGCCAGAGCCATATAAAGGTAAAGGTATCAAGTATCAGGATGAGGTTATTCGTCGTAAAGTTGGTAAGACTGGTAAGAAATAATAGGTAAAGGAGTGAATCAGGATGATTAAGAAAGTGTCAAGAAAAGAAGTTCGTGTGAAAAAGCACATGAAGATTCGTAATCGTTTCAGCGGAACTGCTGAAAGACCGCGTTTAGCTGTATATCGAAGCAATAATCATATCTACGCTCAGATTATCGACGATACTGTTGGTAATACTTTAGTTTCAGCTTCCACTTTACAGAAGGATGTTAAGGCTGAATTAGAGAAAACAAACAATGTCGATGCAGCAGCATATTTAGGAAAAGTGATTGCAGAGAGAGCAATGGCTAAAGGCATTAAGACAGTTGTATTTGATAGAGGCGGATTTATTTACCAGGGTAAGGTAAAAGCGCTGGCAGAAGCAGCTCGTGAAGCTGGCTTGGAATTCTAGTAAGGAGGAGAACAAATGAAGCATACAATGATTGACCCAACCCAGTTAGAGTTGGAGGACAACGTCGTAACAATCAAGCGTGTAACAAAGGTTGTTAAAGGTGGACGTAATATGCGGTTTGCTGCATTGGTCGTAGTTGGTGACAAGAACGGACACGTTGGTGTTGGTCTTGGTAAGGCAGCTGAGGTTCCTGAAGCAATTCGTAAAGGTAAAGAAGACGCAATGAAGAAATTGGTAGAGGTTCCCATTGATGAGCACGGAAGTATTCCTCATGATTTTGTAGGTAAGTTCGGCAGTGCTTCTGTATTGCTGAAGGCATCTCCAGAGGGTACTGGTATCATCGCTGGTGGTCCTGCCCGTGCCGTATTGGATTTAGCAGGCTATACCAACATTCGTACCAAGTCTTTAGGTTCTAACAATAAGCAGAATGTTGTACTTGCTACCATCAACGGTTTGTCAAACTTAAAGACTCCGGAAGAAGTTGCAAAACTTCGCGGCAAATCTGTAAGTGAGATTTTAGGCTAGGAGGTATTGAAAAATGGCAGATAAATTAAGAATCACATTAGTGAAGTCTCCAATCGGTGCTGTTCCTAAGCATAGAAAGACAGTTGAAGCATTGGGACTGAGAAAGTTAAATAAGACTGTAGAAATGCCCAACAACGATGCAGTAAAGGGTATGGTAAAGCAGGTAAGTCATTTGGTAAAGGTTGAAGAAATCTAGTAAACGGCAGGAGGTGCAATCATGGATTTAGCAAATTTAAAGCCAGCCGAAGGTTCTGTTCAGAGCGATTTCAGAAGAGGACGCGGACATGGTTCAGGAAATGGTAAGACCGCAGGCAAGGGACACAAGGGACAGAAAGCCCGTTCCGGCCCGACAAGACCTGGTTTTGAAGGTGGTCAGATGCCATTATACAGACGAATTCCCAAGAGAGGTTTCACAAACCGCAATACAAAGGAAATCGTTGCAATCAATATTTCCAAGTTGGAGGTATTTGAGGATGGAGCAGATGTAACCATCGCTTCATTAAAGGAAACAGGTATTATCAAGAACGCAAAAGATGGCGTTAAGATTCTTGGAAATGGAGAATTAACTAAGAAGCTGAATGTTCAGGCAAATGCTTTCAGCGCATCTGCTAAGGAAAAAATCGAGGCTCTTGGTGGAAAAACTGAGGTGATCTAATGTTAAAAACACTTCGCAATATTTGGAAGGTAAAAGATTTGCGTAAGAAGTTCATCTACACATTCTTTGTCCTTCTGGTAGTACTGTTAGGATGCCAGCTCCCGATTCCGGGGCTGGACAACGCTGCGATTTCTGAATATTTTCAGAACTCTCTGGGCGATTCCTTTAGTTTGATTAACTCATTTACTGGTGGTTCATTCGAGAACATGTCTATTTTAGCATTGAATGTAACCCCTTACATTACGGCTTCCATTATTATGCAGCTTCTTACAATTGCCATTCCGGCGTTGGAAGAAATGCATAAGGACGGAGAAGAAGGACGTAAGAAGATGAACAAGATTACCCGTTATATGACGGTTGCTCTTGGAATTCTGGAAGGTCTGGGAACCTCCATCGGATTTGGCCGTTTAGGTTATATGGATGAGTACAACGCATTCAATGTAGCACTTATGGTATTCTGCCTGACAACGGGTGGTGTATTTGTAATGTGGCTCGGCGAGCGTATTACTGAAAATGGAATCGGAAATGGTATTTCCATTATTCTGTTAATTAACATTGTGTCCCGTATGCCGAATGATTTCTATACTCTGTATCAGAAATTTATGCAGGGAAAAGCAATTGGAGACATGTTGATTGCAGGAACCATTATTGTGGTAGTTGTAGTTGCCACTACTCTTTTAGTAACAATGTTCCAAAGTGCAGAAAGACGGATTCCGGTACAGTATGCTAAGAAAATGGCAGGTCGTAAAATGGTTGGTGGACAGCAGACTTACATTCCTTTGAAGGTAAGTACAGCAAACGTAATTCCGGTTATTTTCGCATCTTCTTTGATGTCATTCCCGGCAGTTATTTCCAACCTGTTCTCTGTGGATGAGACCGGATTTTGGGGAAAGGTACTTAAAGTATTAAGTTCCTCCAGTTGGTGTGATCCGAATCACCCGGCACGTTCCGTTGGTTTGCTTGTTTATGTAATACTGATTTTCTTATTTGCCTATTTTTACACTTCAATTACTTTTAACCCAATTGAGGTGGCAAATAATATGAAAAAATCAGGCGGATTTATTCCGGGTATTCGTCCGGGTAAGCCCACATCGGATTATTTGAATAGTATTCTGAACAGTGTAATTTTCATTGGTGCATTAGGACTTAGTATAGTAGCAATTATTCCGATTTTCTTCTCCGGAGTATTTAAGGCAAACGTATCCTTCGGTGGAACCTCTATCATCATTGTTGTTGGTGTTATTTTGGAAACCATTAAACAGATAGAATCCCAGATGCTGGTACGGCATTACAAAGGTTTTTTAAATGACTAATGATTATGGTAAGCTGTAGTGTATTCGCTACAGCTTACTGTTGTATATAAAAATAGAAAAGTCCCCCTCCGGTGCGAAGCACCTACGGCGGACAGATAGTAATAATATAAGGAGGACATCCCCCATGAAAATAAT
>JAQXNR010000136.1 GCA_029098105.1 Lachnospiraceae bacterium | reverse complement strand
ATTGTCACTAGAATGGCATGGAGCAGGATAAGTACAAATAATATGTTCTTATCCAACATATTCTTGTACCACTTGACATTTTAAAGAAAACACAGCACAATAACCCTATAAAAAGCAAACTGGGCACTTGGCTGCTGTTTTCAAAAGATTGGCGGGTTTATAAATGACAGAACGTGTACAAACAGAAAGAAAATGGATGAAAAAAATAGGGAATATTCTTTCCGGTATCCTTATTGTTGGATGTGTTGGATGTGTTGGATGTTTTTTGTTGCTTCCGGAATACGGACCACATGTATTAAGTTATTTCATTGCTAAGAATATTGCACTATTTATAAGTTGTTGCGCAATAGGTATTGCCACCATTTGGGGAATTTATAAGAAATTTACAAATTTTGTTTCAACAGGTGGATTGAACGAAGACTATTCCGGGCATTTATTAGAAATTATAAGTTTGTACATAGGCATCAGCGTGAGTATCATTTTCATTATTTATGGAATTGTAAGAATATCATTTTATTATATTTCCATAAATAATAATGTAACAGTCGGAATTATTATTTTTTGTGTTTTATTTGTTATTATAGGACTTCTGATTTGGCTATTTTTATTTCCAATTACGAAAAAACTTGATGAAAAATATGGTATTCCGATGAGATTAAATTGTGTAGTTGTTCTTGCAATTTTAATGTTAATTTTTGGAGCAATCATGAGTGCACGCAATCTCATAAAAGCACAAAAAGATGTCCTGTGTGGTCGACAAAGTGAAATCATTTATAATTGTTACTATAGTTCATCCCATAGTCGACACAAAGGCACAACCTACGATTTAATTGGAAATTGTAGAGACCACCATGTTCGTTTTGACATAACCGGAATAGGAGAAAGTACATTAGAAAAAATGGAAGGAAAAAATGTGCGGATTTCTTATTACCCCAATACCCAGTGCGTATACTCTGCAGAACTTGTTGAATAAGAAAGTGTACTTATAACTTCTAAAATAATTACTCGGTACAAAGTAATGTACCACTCACCGTTTCAAGTAATATATAGCAATCGGAACAATTACCAGTATTCCTGCCAGCATTGCAATCACAATGACAATGCAACTGTAAATGATTCCGAGCCAAATCGTATCTTTCACACCACGGCGGACCCTGTCCATATCTCCCTTACCATAATTCTGTCCAACATAAGTTGCCAATGCACTCCCCAAAGAATTAAGTGGACACAGAAAGAAACTTTTTACCTTACTTCCTACACTATAACCGGCAACTGCAATATCGCCGAGTTTGTTAATGCAAATTTGCAAAACCACAGCACCGATGGCTGTGACAGAATACTGCAATCCCATTGGGAAACTCATAAACACAATGGTTTTCATGTATTCCGCATTCGGTTTTTTTTCATCCTCCTGCACTTTTAGAATCGGATATTTTTTCAGTAGCCATATAAAGCACAAAATACCCGCCAACGCCTCCGCTATCACAGTTGCCAAGGACGCACCCATTACTCCCATACAAAAATTATAATAAAAAGGAAATCAAGAATTACATTGAAAATAGTATACAATCCCATCACAGTCGAAGGAAATTTACTATTTCCAAATGCCATCAAAACCCCAAAACAAGTATTAAATAAAATGGTAAAGGGAATCCCAGCAAAAATTACGACAATATACTGATATGCATATTCTATAACCGTTTGTGAAGTATTCATCCACACAAGAAATTGTCGGCAGAATCCCACACTGAAGCAAGTCATAACCACTGCCAGTATAGCAGCAATATATAACCCATTGTAAAAATAGCATCTCAGTTTTTTATCATTTCCCGCGCCAAACTGTTGGGCAATGGGGATGCCAATTCCCATACCTGTCCCCTGGCAAAAAGCAATAATAATATAATTTAGTGCCCAGGTAGCGCCCATCCCGGTCAAAACTTCTAATTTTAAAAAGCGACCCACAATGATGGTATCCACAACACTATAGCACTGCTGCAGCAAACCACTGAACAATATCGGAATTCCAATACCATCATCAACAATATTGACCCATGTATAAAGTGCATTCTGACTAATATATATTTTTACATTATCCGCTTCTGAGTGGTCAATAACATTGTTAAACTTAATAATTTACAAAAATAATATATTTTTAATTATTTCAAACATAAATAAACCGTTTAATGATGTAAGCAATATAGCAACCAGAACAATCACCAGAAAAACTGTAAACAAATAACTGCATCTACATATTATATAAACTGCGCCTTTGCACCGTTCTTGTGCAACGAAGCTGCGATATAATATATAGATGCAGTTATTATCACTAAAATTTTATACTAGTTCCCAAAGAAGTTACCCCAGCCGTCATCCTGCTGCTGTTCCTGCTGCCTCTGGGAGTCACTGTTCTGGCTCGGATTGTTCTCTGTAGAAGTAGAAGCCTCTGACTTCTTACCGAGCGTTACATCAATCTCCACCTCTTTATACTCACCGTTTGAGTTCTGACGCTGTACCGTAATCGTAACCTTTGTTCCCGCCTTCTTCTTTGCAATCTGCTCCTGAAGTCCGGTCATGGAAGTAATGTTATGATTATTAAACTTAACAATAATGTCTCTTTGTTGGATTCCTGCTTTTTCTGCCGGCGAATTGTCAGTTACATTGCTGACCCATACTCCTTCCGGCATATTGTATGCGGAAGACAAGTCACTGCTGACATCGTTTCCGTAAATACCGAGGTAGGCTTCTTCTCCCTTCTCCACCTCTTCCTCATTCATCAGTTCTTCAATAATCGGCTGTGCGGTCTCCATAGGAATGGCATACCCCATTCCCTCTACTGCATCAGAAGCATATTTTACCGAATTAATACCAATGACTTCTCCATTCATATTCAGCAAAGCACCCCCGGAGTTACCCGGATTGATTGCAGCATCGGTCTGCAATAAATTCATTGTCTTGTCTTCCAACTGCACCTCACGGTTCAATGCACTGACAATACCCGTCGTTACAGACTGTCCATAACCCAGCGCATTTCCGATGGCAACCACTTCGTCTCCCACCTGCATCGCATTGGAGTCACCCAGTACTGCAATCTTAATCGTATCCAGTGTGTCTGACGCCATATCAGATTTGTTCACTGTAAGAACTGCCAGATCCGAATCGGATTCCTTCCCTTTCACTGTGGCATCCACCGTCTTGTCATCAGAAAACGTAACCTGTACCTTGGTTGCATCTCCATACTGGGAATCGGAAATAACATGATTGTTTGTAACAATCATCAATTGGGAATCCGTCTCTCCTATAATAATACCAGAACCGCTTCCGGTCTGCTCTTTTGCGCTACTGTCATTTCCACCATAAAACCAATAATAAAAACTGTTAAAATCATTACTATTACTTGCCTGAAAAGTACTGGTAATAGAAACAATCGAAGGCATGGACTCTTTGGCAATCGTGGCAACACCGCTTCCCCCTGACTGGTTTGTACTGGAAGTCGTCTTCACCGTTCCCGAAGTTGTTGTCTTCACCGAATTGTCTGCTGAAGAACTTCCTGTAATCTTATTAAACGCAAAGGTCATTCCAATCATGACACAGCCTGCAATCGCACCAAAAGCAACCGCCTTTCCCACAAACTTCCATATTTTATGGTCCTTTTTCTGCTTCATTTTGGCAGAAGAAGTTCTGCCATTCCCTGTTGTACCATAATTAGCATAGGTCTGCTGGTTGGCATAAGGGTATTCCCGCTGATTCTGATACTGTCCACTCTGGGTATTCCCACTGTAAGCATTCCCTCCATTGTAGGAATTTCCCTGTGCCTTACCTGCACCAGGAGTATAAGTGGCATACACAGGCGTACCGGAAGCATTCTGACCATTTACATAGGTAGTAGCATTCGGGTCATGCTGGTTAATATAACTTCTATGGTAAGTACTGTCCCCGGAAGCATTTTGTGAGTCCACTGTCTGCTGCCCTGCATTGGGATTCTCCTGTACCGGATTCTGTCCATCTGCCATAGTAAAATTGACATTATTCTGATTCTCATTCTCTGAATTATTATACTGTTCGCTCATAATGTAACTCCTTTCTCCTTCTTTATTTCAATTGCCAATTTTTCTCTTTCTTACAAATATTATACTATCAATCCTTTGTGATTAAAATGTGACCGACCTGTTACAAGATTGTGTTGGTTTTGAAAAAAAATGTGAAGAAAAAATCATTGAGAAAAAACGTCACATATTGTATTATAAGAATAGTTTTATGCAATACTATTATATATTACCCTTCGATTTGTTCCTTTACAGATTCTGAGTTATATATGGAATTGTAAAAACGAATTTTGTTCAGATTCGAGGTTATTTCTATGATTAAAGAAAACCAGAAATATTTTAATGGTCTGCATCTGATTCTGGATGCGGTCATTACTGTTACTTCTTTTATATTGGCCTACTATATTCGTTTTGAGTTTCCACCCTTTGCACCAAAACAGGTTCCCGGAACACTGGGAATTTTCTACTATACGTTGCGGGATTACCTGCTCCCCATCTACCGCTCTCCGGTTCTCTACATTACGCTGGGCTGGATTGTCCTCTACTATATTTTTCATCTGTATGCACCAAAGCGTTTTTTGAGCCGTAAATTCGAACTGATTAATATAATAAAAGCAAATGTAACCGGACTTTTGATTACCTTCGTGATTTTGTACCTGTTTAAGTTAGACAATTATTCCCGGTTCCTGCTGATTATTTTCTGTGGTCTGAACATCTGTCTCTCCACACTGGTGCGGAACATCATCCGCAAGTCACTTGCCGTTATGCGGGAAGGTGGACACAACTTGAAACACATTATTATAATCGGTTTCAGTACTGCCGCCGCTTCCTATATTGACCGGCTGAAATTGAATCCTCAGTGGGGTTACCGCATTCACGGAATATTCGACGACACGATGGCAGATGATTTTGAATACCGGGGAGTTCCGAAAATTGGCACCATAAATGATTTGGAGACCTACTTAAGTGAAAATGTTCTAGACGAAAGTATCATAACTCTGAATATAAAAGAATACCATAAACTGGAGCGCATCGTAAACATCTGCGAAAAAAGTGGTACCCATACAAAATTTGTACCGGATTACTACAAATTCATCACAACACAACCTTACATTGAAGATTTGAACGGTCTGCCCGTCATCAACATCCGGAATGTTCCTCTGAGCAATACGGTAAATAAGATTATTAAGCGAATCATTGACATTATTGGTTCCATTGTGGCAATCATACTCTTTTCACCGGTTATGCTGGTAGTGGCGATTCTGGTAAAAGCCACTTCTCCCGGACCGATTATATTTAGCCAGGTACGGATTGGACTGCACAATCAGGAATTTAAGATGTATAAATTCCGTTCCATGTGTGTACAGAATGCCGCAAAGGAATCGAAGGCATGGACGACCAGCGATGACCCACGGGTTACCAAAGTAGGCAAGTTCATCCGCCGCACGAGCATTGATGAACTTCCTCAGTTTTTCAATGTATTAAAGGGCGATATGAGTCTGGTCGGTCCCCGTCCGGAGCGTCCCTTCTTTGTAGAGAAGTTTAAAGAAGAGATTACAAAATACATGATTAAGCATCAGGTTCGCCCCGGCATTACCGGCTGGGCTCAGGTCAACGGTTTTCGTGGAGACACTTCCATCAAACTTCGCATTGAACATGACATTTACTACATTGAAAACTGGACTCTTGGTCTGGACATTAAGATTTTGTTTCTGACCATTTTCAAAGGCTTTGTAAACGAAAATGCATATTAGTATTTTCATTTTCACGTTTTTGTGATATAAACAGATTATACTGCATTAGTATAAAGAAGACATTAAAATAAAGAAAGGAAGGACTGGATATGTGTGGCATTGTAGGTTATGTAGGAAAACAGGAGGCCGCTCCAATTTTACTGGACGGACTTACAAAATTGGAATACCGCGGCTATGATTCCGCTGGAATCGCCGTTTATGATGATAAGGAAAATGTAATTGATATTGTAAAGGCAAAGGGACGTCTTCAGGCGCTCCGGGATTTGACCGGAGATGGTCAGAGCGTCCACGGTACGATTGGAATTGGTCACACCCGCTGGGCAACCCACGGCGAACCCAGCGTTGTCAATTCGCATCCCCATTTTAATAAAGACAAGAGCATTTGTATTGTACACAACGGTATTATTGAAAATTACCAGCCATTAAAAGAAAAAATGCAGGGCTATGGTCTGGAATTCATTTCCCAGACAGATACGGAGGTAGTTGTCCACATGCTGGAACACTACTATTCCGGTGACCCGATTGATGCCATCATCAAAGTGATGCACCGAATTAAGGGTTCCTATGCTTTGGGTATTCTGTTTAAAGACCACCCGGGAGAACTGTATGCAGTCCGCAAAGACAGTCCTTTAATTGTGGGAAGTTCCGCAGATGGAAACTTTATTGCTTCCGATGTTCCTGCCATTTTAAAACATACCCGGGACGTATATTTTATTGACAATCTAGAGATTGCCAAACTGACCCGGGACTCCGTAGAATTCTTTAATGAGGACAGCGAACCGATTGAAAAGGAACTAACTACCGTAAAATGGGATATTGAGGCGGCTGAAAAAGGCGGCTATGAGCATTTCATGTTAAAAGAAATTTACGAGCAGCCAAAGGTAGTGGCAGATACCATTCATCCCCGTATTAGCGATGGCAATATTGTATTAAACGAATTAAATATGACCGAAGAAGAAATCAAAGGATTGAACCGAATTTACATAATCGGTTGTGGTTCCGCTTACCATGTCGGCTTGTCCGCAAAATACATGATTGAACAGACTGCACGGATTCCGGTTGACGTAGACCTGGCTTCTGAGTTCCGCTACCGCAATCCAATTATGGACCCCAACTCCATGGCAATCATCATCAGCCAGTCAGGAGAAACTGCAGATTCTCTGGCTGCCCTGCGGGAAATTCAGGCACGGGGCATCAAAGTGCTGGGAATTGTGAACGTAGTGGGAAGTTCAATTGCCCGGGAGGCAGACAATGTATTATATACCTGGGCAGGGCCGGAGATTGCCGTTGCCACTACAAAGGCCTACAGCACACAGTTGGTTGCCTGCTACATGCTGGGAATCCAGTTTGCCAAAATCCGCGGTACAATCGACGATGCACAGTACCATGAGATGATTGAAGAATTGCAGACACTCCCCGACAAAATCCAGACCATTTTAGGTGACAAGGAACGGATTCAGTGGTTTGCCAGCAAATACAGTGCTGCTAAGGACGTATTCTTCATTGGACGGGGACAGGATTACGCCACTTCTATGGAAGGTTCCTTGAAATTAAAGGAAATTTCATACATCCACTCCGAGGCCTATGCCGCAGGAGAATTAAAGCACGGTTCCATCTCTCTGATTGAGGAAGGTACACTTTGTGTTGCGATTGCAACCCAGCCCGCTTTATACGAAAAAATGGTGAGCAACATTGTAGAGGTTCGAAGCCGTGGGGCTTATGTATTTGCCTTAACGAACGAAGGGAACTTTAATATGGAGGACACTTCGGACTTTACCGTATATGTTCCGAAAACCCTTCCCTGCTTCTCCACATCCCTGTCAGTCATTCCGTTGCAGTTATTTGGCTATTATGTTTCTGTTGCCAAGGGATGCGATGTTGACAAACCGAGGAATCTGGCAAAATCCGTTACGGTAGAGTAGACGGTTTTTACTGAAAAACAATAAAAGGCATTGCTACATTCCCCGTAGTAATGCCTTTTCTAATATTTTCTTTTACCAATTACCAGTACCGTTCTTCCAAATTGTAATAATCTTTATGCACTCCCACAAACTTGTAGGCGGGGCGAATAATTTTGCCCTTATTCACCAGTTCCTCCAAGCGATGGGCACTCCAACCGGAAATTCTGGAAATCGCAAAAATCGGAGTAAACAATTCCTCTGGAATTCCCAGCATCGTATAGACAAATCCGCTGTAAAAGTCTACATTGGCACAGACTGGTTTAAAGAGTCTGCGCTTTTCTGCAATCAACTGTGCAGCAATATTTTCCACAGTCTCATAGAGGGCAAACTCATCCAACTTCCCCTTCTCCTCTGCCAGTTTTCTGGCATATCGCTTTAAAATAACCTCCCGGGGGTCCGAATCAGTATACACCGCATGCCCCATACCATAAATCAATCCTGCATGGTCAAAGGTTTCCCTGTTCAAGATCCGGGTCAGGTAATCCCGTATGTCATCCTCTTTATTCCAATAGGGACAATTCTCCTTAATGGCTGCAAACATCTGCTGGACTTTCAGATTAGCGCCACCATGCCGGGGTCCTTTCAGAGATGCAATGGAAGCCGCCACCGCCGAATAGGTATCCGTTCCCGAAGAGGTTACCACATGATTCGTGAACGTAGAATTGTTACCTCCACCATGCTCTGCATGAAGTACCAGGGCAATGTCCAGCACCTTCGCCTCCAGTTCCGTGAATTTCCCATTTGGGCGCAGCATCTGTAATATATTCTCCGCAATCGACAACTCCTTGTCCGGTGTGCGGATGACCAGACTTTCATTGAAATGAAAATGCCGGTATGCATGGTATCCGTAAACCGCAATCAAAGACATTTTAGCAATCAACTGCAAAGACTGCCGCAATACGTTGGGTACCGAAATATCATCCGGATTCGTATCATAAGAATACAAGGTCAGAACGCACTTTTGCAATGCATTCATAATATTGGGACTGGGTGCCTTCATAACCACATCCCGTACAAAATTCTGAGACAATTCCTTTAAACTTGCCAGAATATTAATGAAACTTTCCAGTTGCTTCTTGTCCGGCAAATCTCCAAACAACAGCAGGTAAGTAACTTCCTCAAAGGCAAAGCGGCGGTCCTCAAAACCTTTTACCAGTTCCATTACATTATAACCCTGGTAAAATAACTGACCATCCTGAGGCACCTTCACTCCATTCACCGTTTTATAGGCGCAAACATCTGCAATCTCCGTTAATCCGGTCAGCACTCCTTTTCCGTTGGCATCCCGCAATCCCCGTTTTACATCATAATCTGCATACAAGTTCAAATCAATCGCACCGGAAACCATACAATAATTTACCATGTCTTCAAATTGCTCATTTAATTCCGGATTCAATTCCATCATAGAATAGTTATCCATGCGCCTCATCCTTTCTTCTCGTTGTTACTGCTCCCCCCGCCCAAATTATATGAATGAACCACATACATTATAACTTCTCTTTCTGGTAAATTACAATACATTTTTCGAAATGCACGGACAAAAATACAATTTTGCAGTTATTATCCTGCATTTTACATCATGTTTTTTCGTTTTATTTTCTTATTTTGCAATTTAATTATTCGAATAATTCATTTTGTATTGGAACCTTCCCACACCAATTCCCCGCTGCTATCCCAAAAATGGAACCAGTGGAAGTCCCTGCTTATTATATACATTCGCCCGTATATAATTTGCCCAGGCATAGCGCGCCAGCAGCGGTTTGGGAACCTCCGGACTGGTCAACAGAATGAAATCTCTCTCCACATAAGCGTCCGCCTTATAAAAACGTCCATCTGACCCGGCTATTTCAAAGCCCTGAATCTCGATTCCTTCCTGTTCTGCCTGCCGTGCGGAAATCAAATCCGGCTCCTCTCCCTGAGCATTTTTACCCACCAGAATGCCGCCACCGGAATTGTTAAAATACAACGTCAGCGTTCCCGCCTCAGCAAAGGAACCCGCATACACCATAGGCATTCCTTCCTCTTTCTGTCCATACACTGCATTCAGAATCATACCGCCCAAACGCGTTCCCGGTGTGAGTTTGTCCACAGGATGAATATTGTCATACTCGCCCAAATCACACAAGGGAACCAGGTATACCTGCTCCTTCTCCTTGCTAATCTGTTCCTGGGCTCTGCGAATACCTACCCAGGAACCATCATCTTGTGCGCCCTTCTCCAAAAACATGGGAAGTTGCATTAATAAAACCGGAAGATTCTCCTCCTGCCACAGTTTTCTCCATATAGTAATCAGATGACTCAGCATGTCCGCATACCGCTCCCAGCGGTTACTGTCCTCTTCTCCCTGGTAATAACAGATTCCTCTGACCGTGTATGGCACAACTTTTGCCAGCATCGTTTCCGCCAGACCACCCGGACGATAGGGAGAAAGCCATCCCTGCGGCTGTGGCCAGGGGTACGGACCTGCCATTTCATTCATCTGCTCCCCGGAAACCGTTTCTCCCCGGCTGGCAGCCTCTTCTTTTATACGTTCCACCGTTTTCAGGTAGTTATCCAGAGTCTTTTGGTATTCCTCCATCTCTGCCAAATACTCTTCATTGCTCTTGTCGCCCACCAGTTTTTGATATTCCTGAATATACCAGCGCCCATTCTCGAATGTTTCCAGTTCTGCCAGTTTCATCCAGCAGGAAATTGAAGTCCCTCCGTGATTACAATTAATCACTCCTACAGGAACCTGCAATTTTTCCTGTATGCGTTTTGCCGCAAAATAGCCAACTGCAGAAAGTATGTGGGCACTCTCGTCATTTACGCTGCACCAGTGGGAAGCCTTTTGTTTTGCTTTCCACTCTTCATTTTCATAGGGCATTTTTACAGTAAAATAAAAACGAATATCCGAATCTTTTCCTGTTTCCTTCTTTTCTTGTGCCAGTCGGGCAAGTTCTTCCGGTCCCTGCTTGCAATTTCCCAGTTCCAATTCCATATTGGACTGCCCTCCTGCAAACCATACCTCTCCGAACAGTACATCGTGAAATTCTAACTTTTCCTGTCCCGCTGTTACGACAAGTGTACAGGGTTCTCCCACCTCCTGCTCCGGAAGCTGGATTTGAAATTCTTCATTGGCATCAGCCTGCCCCTCTACCTGAATACCCCTCTCCGGAATGGTTACAATCACTTTCTGATTTGCTGTTGCCCTTCCAAATACTTTTACTTTTTTCTGTCGCTGAAGCACCATACCATCACTAAAAATGGAATTCATATTTAACATTTTTCCGCCTCCTCTACTTGTACTCAATAATGTACCGCTCATATGCATTGATGACCCGGGTCTCCTTATACACCCGTTCCCGCTTATTGTTCGTACCGTAGTTCATATGAATATGTCCATGAATAAAATACTTAGGTGAATACTTATCCATCAGTTCCACAAACGCCTCAAATCCCTCATGTACCTTGTCTTCCCCGTCGTACACATGGTATGCCGGGGAATGGGTCAGCAAAATATCAAACCCCTTATGCCACTTCAACCGCAGCCATAGTTTACGCACCCGGGCTTTCATTTCCTTCTGGGTATACTGGTAATTTCCATTCTTATAACGAATCGAACCACCCAGTCCCAAAATCCGTACTCCCTCATACACATAGATTTGATCCTCTATACAAATACAGCCATCCGGCGGCGTTTCATCATAGCAATCATCGTGATTTCCGTGTACATAAAGAATGGGCACCTTCGCATAGGTAGCCAGAAAAGATAGATATTCCGGCTTTAAATCCCCACAGGAGAGAATCAAATCAATATCTTCAATTTTATCTTTACTGAAAAAGTCCCAGTAGTATCTTGACTCCTCATCTGCCAGCACTAATATTTTCATTATTCCTGCTCCTCCACCCGGTTGACACCCGCCAGTTCCACTACCGGACGGGCTTCTTTCTTCAACTCTTCCAATGTGGGAATCTCTCCCACCACATTGTCCAGCAGCCAATCCATCGTCATAATCTCCTCCGGAGAAAGACGATTGTCCTCTGTGCTCCGAACTTCTCCATTCTGATCCAGCAGTTCACAGGCAAAGGGGTAAAACTTGCCACTGCTGATGGCATCCCGCATTAACTCCACCAATCTCCGGGTTTCTACGGGAACGTTGTTAGAGCAAATAATATCAATCACTCCGGCAGAAATACCCCACCAGTAATTGTATGCTTTTGCACTTTCCTGTTCATCCCGTTTCCAGGAACCACTTAAAATACTCTGAATCAGCCGTTCATAAAACACGCCCCAGTGCCATACCGGCATCGCCATATTCACCGGACCCTGCTCTCCTCTAAAATACAGTCCAAACTCCCGGGATGCGCTCTGAGGAGTAATAAAATCCTGTCCGGACAAATACCGGATTCCCTCTCTCGCAAATACTTCTCCCATATCATTATCCCGCACGGTAGACCACTGCAAATATATTTTCGCCCGGGGATTTACCAGTTTCGCTCCCAGCGCAAAAGCGTTGATGTTGGCAATCGTACCGAAAATAGGATACTCTGCAATATATCCAATATTTCCATTCTCTGCTACCGCTCCCGCAATCATTCCAGTCAGAAACTTCGCCTCATACATTCGTCCATAATAGGTTCGAATATAGCGGTGAGGGGTATTCAAAGAACAATTCAGCAATTTTACCTCCGGATGCTCGATTGCCACCTTCAAAGTCGCCTCCATCAACTGTGGTGTCACAGTAAACACAATGTCTGCTCCCTGGGCAATCACATCCTCCAAAATGGGTTCCGCATAAGCGTCAATCTTGGGAACTACCACCTGCATAGTCTCCAATTCATCGGCAAAACGCTCCTCCAAATATAACCTTCCCAACTCATGCGCATAAATCCAGTCTGACTGCTCCGGCGTCTTGTCATAAATAAACGCCGCCTTATATATTTTTTCCCGGCTGGGAAGAAGGTAGTGTATAATCTTTTTATTCAGATTATCCTTTTCTTCCTTCGGGTCCATTACCAGATCCACCTGCTCACCCTGGGTCAGCATGACAAATTCATTCCAGATTTTTACAATGCTATCCCGCATCTGTGCCGGAGTCATCTCTTTCATTTTATCATAACCATAAATGGTCATAAAAGCAACCAATGCATCGCCGGATTTTATCGGAAGTTTGTCTCCTCCCTTCGTCTTAAAAGCAGTGCGGAACATCTGGTAAATGGAATTGAATTCCTTGCGCCGTTCACCATCCCAGACTTCTTCTGTTTCTCCTGTCAGTTCCAGAAGTTTGGCAAACGCTCCCTGCCGGGACACATAAAGAGAATTAATCCCTGTAATCTCGTAAAAATCCATGAACTCATAGTAAATTTTATTTTCCACATCCTCCGTTCTCTTTGGCACCTTACGAATTACATTTCCAGCTATGGTCACCGCATCAAAAAACTTCATCACGCTGACCCGTTTATTTCCCTCTACCACATAAAAGCGGTTCATATACTCATATACCTGAATCGGGTCCCGGATTCCTTCCTCCACCTGAGCATCGCTCAAAGTTGCCCACTTAGCACCAAACTCGGTTCCATATTCCAACAGTGGCATAAAATTTCTTGCAAATGCCTGCGTCCGCCCGGCGGTACTCGTTCCCACAATCCGGTTCAGTGGAATGTCCACCAATCCCAGATTCACTTCCTTCTCTACATCCACATGTTTTAATATCTCATCCAATACTGGAAGGTAAGGGTACTCTCCGTTATTGATGGCATGTCGGTATTCTTTTTTGCCCAATTTCAACGCATCTATATAGTCATAAGCAGACATTTCTTTCCCTCCTGTTCCCTGTCTCAAGGCACGATTTCTAAAAGTTTCGCCAGCCTTTCACTGGCATGACAATCCTGGTACTGGTAGGTACGTCTTAAAAATTCTTCCAGAGCATACTGTTCCTCATAAATATCTGATGGCAATTCCAACAGGTCAGCCACGACTTCCTTCAAATCCTCTTCCCTGTGAACCACAGGACCGGGAACATAACTTTCATAATCCCAGTAAAATCCCCGGCTTTCCTGTTCAAACTCCTCCAAATCATAGGCATAAAACAGCATCGGCCGTCCCAGAGCAGCATATTCAAATACAATAGAAGAGTAATCGCTAATTAACAAACTGGTGGCAAACAGCAATGTATTCAGACTGGGATACAGGCTGAAATCCACTACTTGCTGGAACGCTCCTTCTTTTCTCTGCCTTTCATAACTGCGCGCCACAAAAGGATGCAGGCGCACTCCCAACACACAGTCCTCTGGCAACTGGGCTGCCAGTTTCTCCACATCCAGATGCAATTGGGGATGTTCTACTTGTACATCCCGAAATGTAGGCGCATAGAGCACAAGACGCTTGTCTTTTAACTGCGGGTACTCCTTATAAAACTGCTCCAATGCCCTCGTTTGGTACTGCTTGTCAAAAAAAACATCAGCACGGGGCATACCCGTAATATAAACCTGTTCATCCTTCATGGAAAAACTCTTTCCATAAATCGCTTTCGTCGTTTCGGAACTGACAATGAGATGAGTATTGTTCTGGTTTGCCCGGCGTTCCAACTCCGCCAGACGTCCCTGATTCACATCCGCACCAATTTTCTTAATCACTCCGGTGCCATGCCACATCTGTACTACTGACACCTCTTTGCGAAACCGTAAAAATGCCATGGGCAAAAACATATTGTCCAGAAAAACATACCGGCTACGGGCCAGATAATAAGCATCTACAACAAAAAATCTCCACATTTTTCCAATAGACTTTCCAAAATGGGTATCCTCCCGCTTTAATTCCCGAAATCGGTAGCCCTTCCCTAATTGTACCATATAATCCCGCATCACCGCCACATTTCCCTCTGGTCCTGCATCATGGGTCATCACCAGAAAAACCTGTTTAGGATTCACAGGAAAAATAGAAAAAATGCGACAAAGAACCGCAAATATTTTATATCCCAACTCTTTCATCGCATTTCACTCCTTGCTATTTATTTGACTGTGCCAATTTCTCCTCAATCAACCGGCAAACCTTCTCTGACGCCCCGCCATCATCTGCATGATTATAGCGCTTGGAAAAGGCATCATATTTCTCCTTCCACTCCTCGGCATCATAATTTACAATGGAGTCAATTAACTCCTCTGTAGTCTCCACAATCGGTCCCGGTGCAGTTGCCAGAAAATCAAAATAGAATCCCCGAAGATTATTTTTGTAATTCTCCAAATCGTATGCAAAGAAAAACATCGGGCGCTTCAAAAGACTGTAATCAAACATAACCGAAGAATAGTCTGTAATCAGAATATCCGAAACTAGATACAACTCGGCAATATCCTGATGTTCATTAAACTCATAAATAAAATCACCATATTGGGACCAGTCAATGTGGTCTTTTACCAAATAGTGAAACTTTACAATCATGGCATATTCATCCCCGAGACGGTTCTGCATCTGCCCATAATCCATGTCACTGACAAATTTATAAATACTCTTCTGGTAGTACTGGTCATCTCTCCACGTTGGTGCATAGAGAATAATTTTTTTGTCAAGCGGCAATCCCAACTTCTTTTTTAATGCCTCTTTCTCTTGAGGAGTATTGCTATGAAACAGCACATCATTTCTCGGGTAGCCAATCTCCAGCATATCCTTGTCAAAGGCAAAGCAACGGCGGAAAACCTCTGTGGAAAAGGCATTCTGGGAAATCAAATAATCCCATGTCCGGGTATTGGCGACAAAATTGTCGTGGTACTTCTGTACATCGGTACTGCCTCCCATGCTCATAACATCCATATCCAGTGCCAGTTTTTTGAGAGGGGTTCCATGCCATGTCTGAATGTAAGTGTTTCCTTCCCGCTTCACCAGCCATTTCGGCATTCGGCTATCAGACACCCAGACCCGGGCAATCGCCATATAATAGAGGTATTTCATCCGGGTACGGCGCACCTTGATTACCCTGCCGGGAATATTAGTAGAAGTATCCTCCACAGACCATACCAGACGGTATTTGCCGTCCATTCCCTGTTGTATCATATATTCATAAATCGCTCTGGCATTTCCACTGTAATTTCTGCCCACATTGGATTCAAACACAACCACATCTTTGGACAAAGGCAACACCCGCACCATGAGTGCATACCCCATCAGTGCCAACTTGCGCAGAACTTTTTTAATTACCCGTTTCATCGTATTCCCTGCTCCTTCAGCAATCTGCCTTTACTGCTCCTTTTTCTCTCCCTGCAGTTTCAAATCTCCTTTAATCTTTGTCGTGGAAATTCCCTCTGTTCTCGGAAGGTAAACCACTTCACAGTAATCTTTCAAAAAGTCAAATTTGCCGGTCCAGTCATGTCCCATAACAAACACATCAATATCATTCTCCTGTACATCTTTTACCTTCTGTTCCCAGCATGTCTCTGGAATGACTTCATCCACATACTTGATTGCTTCCAGAATTGTCTTCCGGTCCTCATAGGAATAGTACGCTTTTTTTCCTTTTAAGGCATTAAACTCATCAGAGGACAGCACAACCAAAAGGTAATCTCCCAACTCTTTTGCTCTGCGCAACAAATTAATATGCCCTACATGAAGTAAATCAAAGGTTCCATAAGTAATTACTTTCTTCATTTTTCATTTCCTCCTATGCTTCCAACATCTGTCGGTATTCTTCACTAATGGGGCCAATGTCCCCTATGTCTTTCAACGTTCCGTGTTCCAGAATCATCGCCTTATTGCAGATTCGCTTTACCTGCTTCAAAGAATGGGAGACAAAAAGTACTGTGACTCCCTTGTCAAACATTTTCTGCAGTTTTGCCTCACTTTTCTTGCGGAATTTGGCATCCCCTACTGCGAGAACCTCATCCAGAATGAGGATTTCCGGTTCCACCACCGTTGCTATGGCAAATCCCAGCCGCGCCTTCATACCGGAAGAGTAATTCTTAATCGGTACGTTAATAAAATCTCCTAATTCTGAGAACTCCACAATTTCATCGTATTTTTCATCAATAAAGGACCGGGAATACCCCAACACAGAACCATACAGGTAAATATTTTCCGCCCCGGTATACTGCTTGTCAAATCCGGCTCCCAGTTCCAGCAATGGAACAATCTTTCCCCGGGCGGTCACTTTTCCTTCCGTTGCCTTCAATACCCCGGCAATCACCTTTAAAAGGGTACTCTTACCGGCACCATTCATACCAAGAATCCCCAGCCTGTCCCCCTTGTTCAGAGAAAAAGAAACGTCCTTCAGAGCCCAGAATTCATTGTAAGAAATCTGCCCTTTCAGCGATTTTATAATATACTCTTTGAGATTATCCACCTTTTCCTTACTCAGATTGAACTGCATGGAAACATGTTCTACCTCTAACACCGGCTTCGCCATATCTCATCCTCGCATTCCTAAATATATAAAATAAATTTGTCCTGTTTTTTATAAAACAGAATCACACCTGCAATCAGACTTACAATACCAAAACCTGCCGCATAAGCACACAGCCCCCAGTGTACCGGCTGTCCAAAAACAGCATCCCGGAACACTGCAATACAGCAGTATAAAGGATTCAAATCAAACAAAATAGCCTTGTCCGGGTGTTTCTCTGTAATGTCCTCTACATAGTAAAAAATTGCAGAGGAATACATAATCAGCATCAGAGCCACGCTCCACAGATATTCCAAATCCCGGAAAAATACTGCCATAGTAGAAAGCAGCATGCCCACGCCCACCGTCAATACAAGCAAAATAACCAGTGGAATCACCGCCAGCAGAATTCTCCATGTGGGAAATACTCCCAGAAATACACTGACAACCGCCAATACAATCAACGAAATCAAAAATATAACATAATTATATATAACGGAAGACAAAGGGTACATATACTTTGGTACATATACCTTTTTAATCATACTGGAATTGGTACGAATGGACTTCATCGCCCCGTTGGTTCCACTGGAAAAAAAACTGTACAGCAAACGTCCGGAAAGAATATACACCGGGTAAGATGCAGAATCTCCACGATTCAATAAACTTCCAAAAATGACAGTGAGTACAATCGTAGTCAACAGCGGTTCCAGCAGTGTCCACAAAATACCCAAATAGGACCTGCGGTATTTCAACTTTATTCCTTTTTTAATCAGTTCCATTAACAGAAACCGATATCGCATAAAATTCTTAACGAAAACCTTCATATATATCTCCTGTTTTTAAAACGAAAACATTGTACCATACATTGCCATTATTGTAAACTCTTGGAATCCTCGTAGGCAAACATATCCGCCATCTCTACAAACATACTCCGGGCAAGACGCTCTGCGCTCTTTCCTGCAAGACTGCAAAACTTCTCATAAAAAGCATTGTAACGCTCCCGGTAAGTCTCCTCCATTTTGTCCATATCCTTAATATAATTAATGATTTCCTGGGTTGTATGACAACATGGTCCCGGCATTTCTTCCTCTTTCCATTCATAATAAAAGTGGTTCCGCTTTTTACGGTAGTCCGCCTCATCGTACAAGTAAAAGAAAATAGGGCGTTTCAAACAAGCATAATCAAATACCATGGAAGAATAGTCAGTAATCATAATATCGGAAATCAGCATCAGTTCCTGCACATCATCATAAAAACTGAAATCATACACAAACCCTTCCAGAGCCTTGTCCAGAATCATTCTTCCGGTAATGTAATCATGAATCCGTACCAGTATAATATACTCATCGGAAAGTTGTTCTTTCATGCGATGCAGACCCAACTGCATCTTATAGCAGTCCTCTACATCGGTTTCTTCTTCTTCCCGCCAGACCGGAGCATATAGAATCGTCTTTTTGTCCATGGGCAGCCCCATTTCCATTTTCAGCCGCTCCTTTTCCTCCTGGGCATTCTCTGCTACCAGGTAATCATTTCGGGGATTACCGATCTCCAAAATCTGTTCCCGCGAAACTCCCAGTCCTGTCATAAAACGCTGGGTAGAATAAGCATTGCCACTAATCAGAGCATCCCACTGCTCTACCTGCGCCTTCAGCCCCCGCTTTAATGCTTTGTCACCGTCCAGAAATGCCTGTTTGTCTAAAAACAGTTTTTGCATTGGAGTTCCCAGCCAGGTCGAAATGTATACCTGCTCACTGGACTTATACCACCAAATCGGCTGCCGCGTATCCTTCACCCAGTATTTTGCCCTTAAAATATAATAGAAATACCGAATGCTATATAACTTTACTGTGGTGCATCTGCCATCAATACGATTTGCCAGTTCCTTGTCGTTGGCAACCCAGATACACTTATACTCTCCCGGGTAATTCTTCTGCAAATACTGGTAAATGTATTTTGGGTCTCCGTAATAACGTTGTCCCCGACCACTTTCAAATACAATGTAGCGCTCCAAAATATCCATATTGCCGAATAACTTTTCCGCCACCATACGGACAAGGTTGCTTTTCTTGCGGAACAGATACTCTCTTTTCTTATGCTTAATGAAGGTCTTCATATAAGCAAGGGAATTCTTGAGATTCCCATCTAAGAGAAGTTTTAAGTGTTTTCTCTCTGCTCTGCCAAAACTGGAAACGACCCGCTTGTCTACCCGCTTCATCTGTTTCGCAAAAATATCATAGATGGACTGGGTAAATTCCTTGTCCCTGCTTTTGCTGATTAACCGCACCACCACATTGACATACCGGCTGCACATAGTTTCCTGCACCAGAAGCATCATTTCCAGATTACTGGTACAATAACTGTAAGCCTTGTCATAACATTTCATATAATCATTCAGACGACCTTTCCAGTCATATTCCTTTTCTATTTCATAGCGGAACGTCCCGTTTCTCTTGATGTATGCTCCCTCGGAAACCGCAATCGAATTCTCTGCATTAATTAAAACCTTACAAATAAAAGGAGCATCCGGGTAGATTTGAATATCCGTACTGAATAAAATATCGTTTTCCTTCAAAAAACTGCGGTGGAACATACATCCCAATACAGTAAAATCCTCTAAATCATCCCTCAGTTCCACCATATATTCCTTGGCAGGACAGTGGTACACCGCCTCTGCCTGGTCCATGGCAGGACGCTGGGACAGTTTCCCCGAATCTGTCTCAAAAAGCAGTTGTACCTCCTCCTCGTATTCCTCGTGGTAACCACTGACCAGACGATGCATCGGTTTCACCCGGGAATAGACGAGCGGCACTGGCAGATTAGGAACCGCATCCAACAAGGCATGAAAAGTACCCGGCTCCAGCATATCCTCTGGTTCCATGAAATATACATACTCTCCCTTGCACTGAAAAAGTCCAAAATTTCTCGCCGCCGCCAGACCGTGTCCTTCCTCACAGAGCACCTGGCGCACCGGAAATTTATTTGCATACTGTTTCGTATACCCTTCAATCTCCTCTACCACTTCCGGCAAATCCAAATCCCGTACAATCAGTACATCTATATTCTGTAAATTCTGTGCTGCAATACTCTCCAAACATTCTTTTAAATATTCTGGTTTTTTCAACAACGGAATAATGATTGTCAATTTGCTCATAACTTCACACACTTTCTCTTGTATACTGTATCTCACTGTTTCGCAGGCAAATCCAAATCTCTCTCTATCAAAGCCATAATCGCTTCCATTGCTTCCTGTTCATCTTTTCCATCGCAGGTCAATGTAATTTCATCCCCCTGTTTTACCTTCGCTGCCAGTACACTGATTACACTTTTCGCACTGGCATGGTAATTACCGATTACAAAAGTCACATCGCAGTCATAACTAACCGCAACCTTACAAAGATTGGTTGCAGGACGCAGGTGCAGACCTTCTGAACTGGTGATTGTAACCGTCTTTGTTACCACCGCAATCCCTTCTTTCCTTTTCTTTTGGATTATTTCAAACGCTCCATAATGAAATCCGCCAGTTTTGTTGCCTCTTTTTCCAACTCTTCCTGGTTTTGTCCCTCAATCATAACCCGTACCAGCGGTTCGGTTCCACTGGGACGAATTAACACTCTGCCTTTGCCGTTGAATTTGGCAGTCAAATCATCAATTGCTTTCTGGATTTCCTCATCTTCCATATAACTGTACTTTTTCTTGTTGGAAACCTTGGCGTTGACCAATACCTGAGGCAGTACCTTCACTACCGAAGCCAGTTCAGACAATGGCTTCTTCTTATGTACCATAACATCCAGCAAATGCATGGCACTGAGCAGACCGTCTCCCGTTGTATTCTCATCAAGAAATATAATATGTCCCGACTGTTCTCCTCCCAGAGAATAGCCCTTTTCCTTCATACATTCCAGTACATAGCGGTCTCCCACAGTAGTCTGTTCAATCGTAAGTCCCTGCTGCTCTGCCATAATATAAAAGCCCAGATTGCTCATCACCGTTGCCACAATCGTATCCTTCTTCAGTTGCCCTTTCTCACGCAAATACAAACCGCAGATTGCCATTAACTGGTCCCCATCCACAATGTTTCCCTTTTCATCTACTGCCAGCAAACGGTCTGCATCCCCGTCAAAAGCCAAACCTATCTGGGCACCACTTCGCAGTACTTCCTCCTGCAAAGATTCCATATGAGTGGAGCCACAATCTTTATTGATATTCGTTCCATCCGGTTCCCGGTGCAGCACAATCAGATCCGCACCCAGGCGCTCCAGTGCTTTCGGAGACGTATAATAGGATGCGCCGTTGGCACAATCCACTACAATTTTCATTCCGGACAAATCCAGAGGTACGCTGGAAGTGATGAAATTAATATACTGTTCCTTTGCATCAAAAGCATAGGTCAGAGAGCCAACTCCAAATCCGGTCGGTCTCGCAACTTCCTCCAAATCATTGCGAATAATTTCCTCCATCCGGTCTTCCAGTTCATCGGAAAGTTTGAAGCCTTCCCCATTGAAAAACTTAATTCCATTAAATTCGGATGGATTATGGGATGCGGAAATAACCACTCCTGCATCCGCCTTCATCTGTCTCGCCAAATAAGCCACCGCCGGAGTGGGAATCACTCCCAAATATACGGCATCTGCCCCGGCTGAACAGATTCCCGCCATCAGCGCCATCGCCAGCATATCGCCGGATTTTCGCGTGTCACAACCCACAAGAATCTTCGGTTTGTGATGGGTATTTTCCGTCAACACATGGGCTCCCACCTGTCCCAACTGCATTGCCAATTCCACTGTCAGTTCTTTGTTTGCAACCCCTCTTACTCCGTCTGTTCCAAATAATCGACTCATACTAACCTCCACTTTATTTTATTCCTCAGTTTTTTACTATTCTTCTATCTTTTCTATTTTGACCTGTGCTTTTCCGGAAACGACTGCCGTTACATTCTCCGGTGCAGTCACGGTAACATTACAGAGATGGTTTCCCGCAGTGAAGTCGGAAACATCTATCATCGGATTCAAATCACTGGAAGTAATTGTATCAATCACATCCTTAAATCCGGTCAGCACTACCTTTACCTGGGAATCCTTCCCTATCGTATACCGGTACTTTGACAAACCACCTGCAAAATCAATCTGGGAGCGATTCAATGTCAATGTCCGACTCGTAATCTGTCCTACCTTTAGCGTCACCATAATTTTCTGCTCCGGGTCTGTGAGAACCACATCTTTGGGAAGGTAATCCGCTACCTTAAAGGAGTATTCCGTATCCTTGTCCAGTCCGGAAATATCCACATCATTGATGGTAATCTCATCCACCTGGGCAAGTGCCTCATCCCTTCCTGCAATAGTGATTTCCTGTGGTTCGAAGTTCAAATCCTCCACACTGTACCCTTTCGCCAGACTACCTATTGTATTCACCTTCACACCAATCTGTTTGGTCTTGAGAACTTGTATGGATACATCCACCTTATTCGTCTCCGCATCAATCCGCGTCTTATCCAACAGTTCGTTGTCCTTATTGTAATACTCCAGTTCACCCTTGGCACTAATGTCCTCCCGGGCATGCTCCACATCCACTGTAACCCGGACGGAATCAATCTTCTGAATCAGACTTTTCGGTCCCGTCACTTCTATAATATTCGGTTTTGCCTCCCGTTCTCCAAGGGCATACCCGTTTGCCACTTCCCCGGTGGTGTCCACCTTCACTGCAAAACTACCCTCCAGTTCATCTTCCAGAGCAACTACCATAGTGTTCATGTTCCGATATATTTCAATGTTCAGATTGTCATTCTTGGGAGAAATCTCCACAGGAACAGAATATACCTCTGACATGTGGGACAAATCGGCAACTACATTGAAATCGTCTGCATGCAAATCATCCAGAACGCTTCTTCTGCCCTTTACCGTAAACGTGGCAGTGGCGCCACTTTTCACCTCATATACCTTGTTTATAGAATTGAGAGCGGATTCATTTATAATGGAAACTTCCACATCCCGGAACTGTTTTGTCGTAACCGGATTCTCTATGTTGGCAACTACCAGCCAAAGCAATACTGCCAAAGCAAAGGAAAGTACCTTTAATCCCGGATTATTTAGAATTTTTCTCTTTTTCACGGTTCATTCGCCCTTTCCATATCTTAAACTTCTTTACATCAATTGTCTTTTTCTGCAGGTACGCCAGTTTTTTACGAACAGATTCAGCATCCACATCCCGGTAAATCTCACCACCAATAACAACGGAAACCTTACCCGTTTCCTCTGACACAACAATGGTCAGACTATCCGAAACCTCACTGATTCCAATTGCCGCCCGGTGTCGGGTTCCCAACTCCTTATTCACCTCCAGGCTGGAAGTCAGCGGCAGGTAACAGGTTGCCGCCACAATCCTGTCGTTGCGAATAATAACCGCACCATCATGCAGTGGAGTATTTTTTTCAAAAATATTAATCAGCAGCTGACTGCTCACCGTAGCATCCACATTGATTCCTGTACGTTCATACTCTCCCAGGGCTACCTCCTGTTCAATTACAATCAAGGCTCCGGTTTTATATTTTGCCATCTCAAAAGTGGCCTTTACAATCTCATTAATCGTTTTCTGGGTAAAACGCTCTGTTTTGTCTCTCTGTTCATCTGAGGTAAACATACCCACCAGAATATTTTTCCGCCCCAACTGTTCCAATGCATTTCGAAATTCCGGCTGGAATACAATAATAATTGCCAGAATTCCCACATTAAACATCTTGGTAAAAATCCACAATATCGTATTCAACTGGAATACTGCCGCCAGCAAAACGGCTCCCAACAAAACTACAAATCCTTTGAATAACGCCCACGCCCGGGTGCGCTTTACCCAGCAGAAAATCTCATAGATTAAAAAAGTTATGATGACAATCTCAATCACATCTGTAATCTGCACTCTGGGAAAGGACATCCAATATAAATATTTTTCAATAAACTCCACTATCCGGTCTGTCATCTGGCACTCCTATTTTTTATGTCTTGCATTAATCTTCTTTACATTAACATCCTTCTGGGCTATCACCAATTTGGGAACCGCTTTTACATAGTAGTAGTAGTCATCATCCTCAAACTGGACAATCTCTGTTCTGCTATAATCCACCACACACTTGAAAACCTGCACAACAGCGGCAATCAATCCGGAAATAACAGAGCCAAACAATATGACATTGATTCCCAGTTCCCGCTCCAGCAAAATGCTTCCCGCCAAAAGTCCTAAAATCATCGTAGTCATACCAATCGCAATGGCAATTCCCCATGCCTGTTTCATAGAACTGCGGTAAATCAGGTAAGTCACCATAATAACAACGGAAAACACGACCATGAACAAAAGCATTTCCCGGTCTTGTCCCATATTATCCAGCAGATAGGTCACCGGATTCACCTGGGAAGTATCAGCCGAGGCTGTTAAAAGCGGTTGCAACCCGTGAATATGCAAACTGAAATAGTATAACAAAATGCCACAAATAACAGGCACAATGCCTACCGGTCCCACCAACATGGCAACCAGCAGCGGAATGCACCCCGGCAGTTTCATTAACAGCAGCATAGAAATCAAAATAATCCAACTCTTCCCTGGCACTAACCGCAAATACAGGAAGTAAATGACCAGAAAAACGGCTGCCATCAGTCCTGCCACTTCCAGACTGAAACTCACCAAATCGACACATGCCAGTACCGCCGCCACAAGAAAAATCACTCCACTGGGCACAAATGCACACACCGCAGAAACTCCCAACACTAACGGAAAGCGGTACAGATTTTCATTGTAACCAAACAACTGCCGGAAAGAATAAAACACAATCATAGTATAAAAAAATTTTATGATTGGAATCAGCACGAAATCCCATTTTTGGAAGAAAGCACATATTCTATCCCTAATAATCAATAAATTCATCATTTTGTGCTCCTGCTCCTCTCTCCTCAAACATTTTAGGACTATCATCCCCATCCTTGTCGTAAAACTCTTTTAACCGTTTCAAGTCGCGGTAATATGCTGCCACTCCCTTGCGTACCCGCTCAAAACGTCGGATATACAGTATCCGGGCAATGAAATAATATACAACCAGCAAAAGTAGCAACACTGCTACAAGTAAAATTGCCATTTTCTTAAAATGCAACTGATTTAATTCCTCAAAAATCTCTTCATAATAACCCACGACAAAAATGCCGGTGAGAATCAGAAACGCCATTAAGACAGCCAGAAGTGTTTTCCATATATTAAATTTTACATAATCGCTTTTAAAAAACCCGGCTATGGGCAAATCCGTCCTGCCATGATGCTTCTCATATGTGGCGCACCGGGTCATAATGCGGACTTTCTCTTCATTAATCAAATTCTACACCTGCTCTTTTCTAAGGGAAGGTTGTCCCTGTCCATACTTATCTCTTAGTATAACATAGTTTATTCATATATTCAAACACAGGGTTTTTCTCAAAAGCACAAAAAAAGCGCAATTTCTGCGCTTTTTCTGTATCCTGTGACAGATTTATTAAGATTTTGTTTTCTTTTTTGGTTTCAGCGA
This sequence comes from Lachnospiraceae bacterium, assembly GCA_029098105.1. Classification (GTDB taxonomy): domain Bacteria; phylum Bacillota; class Clostridia; order Lachnospirales; family Lachnospiraceae; genus NC2004. The sequence continues at coordinate 568 of JAQXNR010000136.1, read as the reverse complement.
TTTTGTAGGGAACGCACAAATACGGTCCATCGGTATGGAAGAACTGGAAAAGGCTGTAGATTCATAGCACACATACAGGTAATTTCCATTTACCGCAATTCCCTCATTCATCGTCGGCATCTGGCACACATTTTTACGTTTTCCTAAAGAAGTAATCTTATTGCCAGACCATTTGGGCTGGTAGTAATCCAACTGGCTGATGTAATACCGCATCGACGTAATATACAGATTAGAACGGGACAATACGAGAGATCCATCCGACAGGAATGCCATTCCCTGTACCCGGTCCGGCACTGTAATTTTGTTCTTTGCTGTCAATGTAGGTGTGCCCGCCTTGGCATTAATCTGGTAACTGTATACCGGTTGATTTCCAGTTTCTTTATTCACACCAACCCAAAGCATTCCCTTATAATACGTCATGTAAGAAGCCGTCGTTTTAACAAAACACTGACTCAGATATTTGACAATATTATAAGCCTTTTTCTGCTTGGCTGCAGAACGGATTGTAGAGTAAAGGATTGACGCAACCTAAGAGCCAATACTAATCCAAATATTCTTGCCAACCTAA
>JAQXNR010000135.1 GCA_029098105.1 Lachnospiraceae bacterium | reverse complement strand
CATGGTATTCTGCACTAGGACGAGCAGCCGCATATTCGGTTAAGCGGGCACGCTTCACTTCCTTTACTTCCTTCAACAATGCAACATCGATTCCTTCCGGATCATAAATCCAGCCAGTAGAATCCGAACAGGTAACCGGTTTTGCACCCATCTGCTGTGCCTTCTGGATTGCATAAATAGCTACGTTACCAGCACCGGAAACAACAACTGTCTTTCCAGCAATATCACTGTTGTTGCACTTTAACATCTCACGAGTTAAATATAACAGACCATATCCAGTTGCCTCTGTACGAGCCAGAGAACCACCATAAGTCAATCCCTTACCAGTCAATACGCCTTCAAATAAACCTTTTACCTTCTTGTACTGGCCAAACATATAACCAATCTCGCGGGCACCGGTACCAATATCACCAGCAGGTACATCTGTGTCAGCACCAATATATTTGCAAAGTTCTGTCATAAAACTCTGGCAAAATGCCATAACTTCCCGGTCAGATTTTCCTTTCGGGTCAAAATCAGAACCACCTTTACCACCACCGATAGGCAGACCGGTTAAAGAGTTCTTGAAAATCTGCTCAAAACCTAAAAACTTGATGATACCAAGGTTAAGGGACGGATGTAAACGCAATCCTCCTTTGTACGGTCCAATCGCATTGTTAAACTGTACACGGAAACCACGGTTTACCTGAACCTGACCATTGTCATCTACCCAGGGAACACGGAACATCAACTGTCTGTCCGGCTCTGTAATACGCTCCAAAATCGCTTCCTTTCGGTAAAGCTCCTCGTTTGCATCAATGACCGGTCTTAAAGAATTCAAAACCTCAGTTACTGCCTGCAGGAATTCAGGCTGATCCGCGTTCTTCTTCTGGACTAAATCCAGCACTTCATCAACGTATGACATAGAACAATTCCTCCTTCAATATGTATAATAGTTTCATTTTACACTGGCGTTACCGTCTATAAATCCTAAACCCAGTTCCCGGTCCGGCAGACCAAAAATCTGAAAATACAGGCCTTCACCCCTGTAATGACAGTAAAAAAGGATATACGACGCCCGTATATCCTTCTGACGCCATTGTCTTTTTTTATTATATATGATGGCAGTCTTTTTTGCAAGTTTTAATTTCCTTTCTTGCAATTTTTTTGTTTTTTCTTGATTTATTTTAGTTTTTTTTAGTTTTTGTGAATGTTTTCAAAAAAAATTTTCATTTTGAAAAAAATTTTCCAAAATATTTACAGGTAAAACAAAATATTTAAAACCTATAAACTACAAATTCATTGTTTCACAATTGTCTAATATAATTACTGCGCCTCAGTAGCAGGAGCCTCGGTTGTTTCTTCCGCAGCCTGGGTCGTTGCTGCTTCATTGTCAGCAGCAGGCACCGCACCTGCGTTCTCCAACGTACCCTCTACATAAGCCTTTAATTTCTCATCCGCTTCAATATCTGCCTCACACTGCTGATTTACCGAATCAATCAGCATCAATACATCCTCTGACTGACTCAGCAATGTCATGGCATTAGACACATCATCATCCTCAATATCATTCTCCGGCGTGGTATCAATCTTGTAACTGCCATCCTCCTGCAAACGTACAACATACTGCAGCATGCCCTGGCAGGTTTTGTCAACTCCTTTAAACTTAATATTTGTTACAACATATGCCATAAAGCCATTCTCATAAGGACCATTTTTCGTATAAATGGCAATATCTTTATAATCTTCAATCACATTAGCAGTATGCTTGAAATCTGCCTCGTGGGTATATGCCTCCTGGTACATATCCAAAGATTTCATAACATCCAGATTCACATCCCGCATGGCTGTAATATAGTTCGTAATCAAAGTAGTAATTGCCTCATTATTGCACGCTGTAAGGGGGTTGTCATCCACAGCCTCGGTTGTTTCTTCCGCAGCATTTTGTGTAGTCGCTTCAGCACTCTGCTTTTCTTTCTTCCGACTCTGTTTTCCCACACTGCTGGCGATGATTCCTACTACCACAACAATAAATACCAGACAGACCACCCAGGCTCCAATCATCTTGTAACGAGCGGATGGGGACATTCCTTTTATTTTATTCCGAACTTTCTTTGCAATGGAAACCACTTTTTCCACTGCCTTTTTAAGCCTCTTTACTACCGGGTTTG
>JAQXNR010000134.1 GCA_029098105.1 Lachnospiraceae bacterium | reverse complement strand
CCTCCAATTACCATAAGGGTGGGTTTCTCCTGGGTAAAATTCAAATATTCCAGCGCATTTAACTTATTTCCCGAAAAGAGTTCTTCCCGGATGGGGGAACCGGTGAGGACCGCTTTTCCCTCTGGCAGATGGGCAATCGTTTCAGGGAAGTTACAGCATACTTTGGTGGCACAGGGAATCGCGATTTTATTGGCAAGTCCCGGTGTCATGTCACTCTCGTGGATGATGCAGGGAATGTGTCTGCGCTTTGCTGCCAGAACAACGGGAACTGACACAAAGCCACCTTTGGAAAATACGATATCCGGCTTGAGTACCTTCAGCAGTGAGGCTGCTTCTTTACAACCCTTCAATACCCGGAAGGGGTCAGAAAAATTTTTTACATCGAAATAGCGGCGCAACTTACCAGAGGAAATTCCGTGGTAGGGAATCTTCATATCCTCGATGAGGCGACGTTCAATTCCTTCGTAAGAGCCGATGTAATGCACATCGTAACCTGCCTCCTGAAGACGGGGAATCAGAGCCATATTTGGGGTGACGTGTCCGGCAGTACCACCACCGGTAAGTACAATGCGTTTCATAAATACCTCCTGAATTGTAAAACCATAAAAGTGATGTCATTAACTGTTTGCTTTGAGTGCTTTTGCCAATTGGTCGGGACAGGAAGTGGGACGCATCCCACAGCGGATTCCGGAGAGACGGGAAATGGCGTCCTCCACATCCATGCCTTCTATCAGACGACCGATTCCCTGGGTATTGCCAGAGCAGCCACCCAGAAACTGTACGTTGTGCACTTTGTTGTCCGTAATGTCAAATGTAATCTTTTGGGAGCAGACTCCCTGAGGTGTATATTCCATAGTATTTCCTCCTAATATAATATGTATTTGGCAATTGCACTGTTTTACAATTGCCTGTAAATTGTTATACAATTCCATTAAATATAGTAAAATAAATATTAAAAATAAAAAAATTGTGCTATTATATATGTAATCATAATATAGTATGGTTCGGAATGTGTACACTATACTAGTATAACACACAAAAAGGGAACTGCAAGAAAAAAGGAGAAAGAAAAATGAAATGTATTGGTTTGATTGGCGCGATGGAAGAAGAGGTTTCTTTACTGAAGGAAAAAATGCAGGAGAGAGAAGAATCCAGGAAAGCGGGGATGGTGTTTACCCGGGGAAAACTGTGGGGCGTTGACACGGTTGTGGTGGTAAGTGGAATCGGTAAGGTAAACATGGCGGTATGTGCCCAGATTCTTGTGGATTGTTTTGGGGTAAATCTGTTAATCAATACCGGGGTTGCCGGAAGTCTGGACAACCGGATTGATATTGGGGATATTGTATTGTCTACTCAGGCACAGCAGCATGACATGGATGTGAGCGCTCTGGGTGATCCGGTGGGAATCATTCCCCGCATGGAAGAGTCCATTTTTAAAGCGGATGCAGAACTGGTAGAGGCGGCAAAGGCGGCGTGTGAAAAGGCGAACCCGGATATTCATTGCTTTTTGGGAAAAGTGGTCAGTGGTGACCAGTTCATTGCTTCCGGGGAAAAGAAGAACTGGCTGGTGGAACAGTTTCAGGGTACCTGTGCAGAAATGGAGGGAGCTGCCATGGCGCAGGTTGCCTATTTGAACGGGATTCCTTTTCTCGTAATCCGTGCCATTTCCGACAAAGCCGATAATTCCGGACAGGAGGATTATGCTGTGTTTGCCAAAAAAGCAATTCGTCATAGCGTGAATCTGCTGGAGCAATTATATGCCGACAGGGAACAGGAATGGAAATAGACGGAATTTTACAGAATATTTACAAAGTGACTGAAAGTTTTGCAAAATTGTTTGTAAATTCAGAAAAATAAGCAAAAATATGTTCACAAGCCAGCACAAATGTTCATAACTTTTTGAGAAACCCATAAAAATGTGCATAAATTCTTAGGAAACTTGAGGATTTATGCGCATTTTGTCGTTTTATCGAGGACGAAATGGCTTTCCAATTTTTTCCAAATACGGTATGATAAGAATGTACAAATAATAAAAACTTTTAGGAAAGAGGGATAAAGCGATGGCATATCAGTATGAAATCTGGCTGTCCAGATGGCCGATTATTTATGTGATGATAGGATTTTGCGTGTTTGGGATTCTGTGTAAATTGATTGCGGGGATTTCCTGTATGCGTTTGGCGGTGCAGGTGAAACGGCTTGCGCAGGGAAAGAGTGTGGACAAGCATTCCATGACCCGGGAATTAATTGCGGGGTATCGTGAGTATTTGCGCAATGGAGTGGAAGTTCAGGACATGGACAATTACATAGAGGAAGCAGTTGCCGGAGAACGGCTGTTAGGTATTCACGTATACCAGTTGGAGAATATGAACCTGACTATGATGGTTACTTGTTTTACTCTGGGTGTTATTGGCAGTCTGGTGGCTTTTTTAAATGGAGCCCGGGATGATGAGATTGTTTTCATTTTTACTGTGGGACTTGCCCTGACAGGGATTATGGTAATTGCGGAAGTATTATTCCGCAATGATTACTACCGGATGTTGTACTTGCTGGGAATGCAAAATTACCTTACAAATGTAGTACGGGTAGAGGAAGCAGAAGAAGCGGAGCAACAGGCAGAACTGGAGCAGGCACGTCAGGAGCGCAAAGAGGTACTGCGGGAAAATGAAAATAAAGAAGCCAGAGAGACACCGGTAAACCGACAGGCAAAATTGTTGGAAGAGATTGCAAATGCCAGACGGCAAAGTTCGCAGACTGTGAAAGGGGAAACTCAGGAATCTACTGAGGCGGGAATTGCAGCGGCGAAAGAGGCATTTTCCAATAAGGTTCAAAAGAGAGAAGAGGAGGTGCTTTTCGGTTCCGGGAAAAATGAGAAAGAACCGGGAAAAACAGCCATTGATAATGATTTGCTGGAAGATATTTTGCGTAGTCTGTTGATGGACAATTAAAGGGAAAGATAGGGTGGTTACACTGGTCTAGCCGTGAAGACTGAAGCATATATTATGGTAAGTAATAAGATGGACGGTAAAAACGGTATGAGAGGTAATCGTGCAGGGAGTATAACTTACATAAAAGAACTTGGAAACAGGGCTTTCAGAATGGGAGGAATCCTTTGTCTGACAGCACTGTTTCTTTTTTGTATGGCAGGCTGTGGGACAACGAAAAAAGATTCATCCATGGGCTTAGGCAAAAAAACAGAAGAGGTAAAAAAAGAGGCATCAGGCGAGACAGACACTAGCGAGACAAAGAAAAGAATGGTTACTACGGAAGATGTACTGCAGAAAGATTATTCTGCGCTGTCCCAAAAGTATAATTCCTGGTGGTTTAAACGGAATATGGACCATTTGCCCAGTGGGGCGCAGGAGGAGTTCGACATTGGACAGTATCGGGCGTTTTATTTGGATACATCCGCGATGAAAGGGAAGACAGTGAACAAAGTCATCTATCTCACGTTTGACTGTGGATATGACAATGGGTATACGGAGCCTATGCTGGACGTACTGAAAAAGCACAAGGCGAAGGCAACTTTTTTTGTAACCCAGACCTATATCCGGGACAGCACAGAAATTGTAAAGCGGATGAAGGAAGAAGGCCATATGGTGGGCAATCACACGATTACTCATCCGAATCTTTGTGAGGCTTCTGTGGAGAAAATTCGGGAGGAGATTGTGGGATGCCAGGAATATATGAAAGAGGCGACGGGATACGACATGGATATGTATTTTCGTCCGCCAAAAGGGGAGTACAGTGAATATCTTCTTCAAGTGGCAAAGGATTTAGGGTACACTACGGTATTTTGGAGCATGGCCTACCTGGATTATGATGTAAACAACCAGCCCAGTGTGGACCATGTTATAGAGCATTGGCAAAAATACTACCATCCTGGCGCCATTCCTTTGATTCACAATGTTTCTTCCGCAAATGCTACTGCGTTGGATACGGTGCTGACCAATCTGGAAAAAGAGGGATACCATTTTGGAACGTTAGATGAGATTGCGCTGTCTGGTGAATGAAGGGAGAATAGTAAAAAGCACTAACCCCCCTTCCTTTTGCAGGGAAGGGGGGTTTTCATATACAAGAAAGCAATCATTCCATATTTTCATATACGGTTTTTGAAATATCTGTGATTAATGTTCTCGCTGCCGCCACATTCGATGTAGGCGTTACCATAACACATAATATATATGGTTTGGAGTTTTTATATATAATTGCTACATCGTTCTCTGTGTCATCCAGTTCGCCGGTCTTATTTGCAGTCTCAACCCCGCTTGGAACCCCGGCTGGAATTTTAGAGGTGCGGGTCTGTTGCTTCATAAATGATAAAATTTCTTCTGAGCCTGCCAGGTCTTTAGAAACAATGAGCCGAAGAAATTTGGCACAGTCCGATACCGAGGTATAATTGTCTTTTCCGCTGGAGAAGTCCAGCATAAGACGCCCCATAGAGGTTGCTTGAAAACCGTGGGCATTGCAATAGGAATTGACTTTGTTCATACCGGCAGAGGCATCCCCGCCTCCCAGTTTTTTTACCAGCGTATTACAGGCATCGTTGTCGCTCACTGTAATCATTTTCTCCATCAAACCAGTTATTTCACCGTCATAGGAAGATTTTAAAGAACCGTTTTCAATCTGTTCATATACCGTTCCAGCCACAAATAATTTAATCAGGCTGGCAGCACGAAGGGAGCCGCAATCCATATTCACATAATTATTGCTTTTCAAATCTTTCACAAATACAGAAACATTAGATTTGTCAAAACCATTTGCGGATATTGTCTTTTCTAATTCTTCTGCTAAATCAGAAATTTCAACACCCTCTTTGCTGTTTGATTTTTTTTCCGGTGCTTTTTCTGTTGTAGTTTGTTCTGTCGTTTTCGGAGAAAGTTGTATTGTAGATGCTTCCGGTAATACTGATTTTTCCGTTGTTGCGGGGTGAGCGCTATCCGTTGTATTTTTCTCTGAACTATCCGTTGAATGATTTTGTCCTTCATCAGAAGTATTGCTACATCCAAAAGAAAAAAGAAAAATTCCAACAAATAATACCAGAAGCATCCTTTTTGTTATATTTTTGTTCATGGCAATACCTAATTTTGGTCTTTGCCGTCTAATGGGTACAAACTACCATTACCGGCATCCAGTTCAGCTTGACGAAGAGTTTCTACATTTTTCAATTCCACATCAGAAAGAGTTGGATTCTGGGTATACTTTTTGTTCTTTTTATACCAGGGCTGTGAATTAAAATATTCCTGAAGTTCTGTTGATTTAAAAATGTATCCGTGGCGGGCATAAATTTCATTTTTGGCATAACATAAATCTTTCCAGGAAAAATCACTGTAGTCGCTTGTGTCAATCTCTTCTGCAGAACTGTTTGCAATCAGGTAATCATCAGGAGAAATCTCATCAGTAACAGAAGCATCTTCTGTTACTTCTGATATCGCTGCCTCTGTAGTTACAGAAGAGGCAGCAGCAGTGGAAGGAACTTCGGTTGTTACCGTGGTCTCGCTCGTGGCGGTATCTGCGGTAGTCGCTTCCGCTATTTCTGTGTTACTGCTTTGTGTATGATTGCTGTCTCCTGAATCGTTTCCTTTTAAACTTGGAAGTATAACAAACACTGCTAAAATAGCAATCACCGCAATTGCCAGTATGGCAATAATAATGCCCATAATCAGTTTAGAAGAATCCTTTTTCTGAGCGGTATTTTGTGAAACCTTCTGTGGAATACTCTGTGAAACCGTTTTTTGCGGGGCGGCGGTACTATTGGAAGGAGCACCAACCGGTAATCCACAGGAAGTACAAAATTTAGAATTCGCTTTCAGTGGTTTTCCACATCCGGCACATACAGGTCCGGTCTGTTCTATTTTCTGGCCACATCCGGTACAGAATTTTGCATCATCATCCAGATTCATGCCACAATTTGGACATATCATATCTAAACACCTCCAATTAGTTAAGGACGTCACCAATTATTTCGCAGTTATAATTGGCTTTATTTGCTGTCACTAAATCATTCTGCATTTCAGTCTTTTTGGTATAGCCTTTTACCTCGCTGAACCAGTCATATTCCAAATCTGTGTTACCATTTACGATTTCTCCGTTGGTAAAATCATCACAGTAGAGAGAACCATCAGCATTTTTGATGATGTTCGTGTAACATACTGGCAGGTAAACTGTTTTTTTCTTGAAGTCTCCCTCTTTGCTGGATACGGTAGCGTTGTAAATAATATATAAATAATTGTTGGTTGAATAGCCGTCGTTGCTTTTGTTTACGAGCAAATAGTAACCGCAGTATCCCAGACCGGACATTTTAAGTTGGTCTGACTCTCCGGCAAAATATGCTTCGATGACATCTTTCGTCTGTCCCTGAATCTGTCCAAGGAAATCATCTGTAATATCTGCGGAACTACCAATATAGGAAGAAACAGAGTCGCAGGTATAGGTTTTAGAAGTCTCTGTGTAAGCAACACCATATTGTTCTGCCAGATACTGAGCCTGAGAATCATCAATGGTAACCGTTATGGTATCGCCAAGAGAAATACCGGAATCTTTATCTAAACTGAACGAGGTATCACTAATATAATCTTCGCCTGATTTTTCAATATGAGCAGTGGCATTTGGTGCCATTCCTTCAAATTTAACTGTAATATAGTCAAATGGATTAACTGCAGTGCAGTCGCTCAATCCGGAAACCTTTTTCTCAATTTTTTCGCACTTAAACTTAATGCCATGTTTTTTTGCTTCTTCGTTATCAAACTTTAAGGTAACCGTTACTTTATCGCCATTCTTCAATTTGGAATCCTTGTCCAAAGAAGTCTTAATGTTTAAGTAACTATAAGTATCAACTGCGCTGTCAACCAGTTCTCCGAATAATTCGGAAAGGGAATCGGAATCCGAAATGGATTTAGATTTCTTTGCCAGTTCTTTGTCGTATTTGGCAGCCTCTTCTAAAAGTGCTGCACTGTCGAACTGTACATATGCCGTTCCATATCCATCACAACCGTTAAATTCTACTTTGGTATATTCAGATAAATCAATGGTGTGCTTGTGTGTCAATGCGAGGACAATACCAACTACTGCACAAATTGCGATGGCCGCAATCAAAATTACTGTTTTTTTATTCATTGGTTTTGCAGGTGCAGTCTGCGGGGCTGTAAAATTGGTGCCCTGCTGCACGTTGGGGGTTACCTCTTCTGCGATTTTCTTTCCACAGTGTTCGCAAAATACACTGTCATTTGCGATTTCTTTACCGCATTCTGGACAAAACATAATAATACCTCCTGGTTTTATAAAGTGTTTCTAATTGTCTGGTAATTTCGATTACAGAATTGATTTCAGGGAATTTACCAGGCTGCTGACAGAATCTCCAAAGATGAATTTGGAAAGAATCATAGTTACTATGGCTACCAGAATGATAGAAATAAACATAGCATACACCTTTTTATCGGAAGAAATAGTAACTGCTTCTGAATAAGAATAAAGCATTACAAGCAGTGTGAACAGACTTCCGATTACAAAAAGGAATACTCCGGCTTTCGCATTTAATATAAGGAATAAAAATGCAATTACGACAACCACAATATCCCAAATTGCTTTTGAACTAATAATGTTCATGCTGTTTTTAAAGGAAAGTTCGCTTTTAAATATAAACTTTGTGGTCAGGAAATAGGATGCTGCATAACCAAAATAAGTGGCTGCGCTTAAAACCAGACTTCCAACAACCAGTTTTGCATAAGGGATGGCGCTGCCGAACATGCCAAGTTGTCCTTTTACATAGAGGCAAAGAATAATGAGTCCGATGAGTGCCAATACTAAGTTCACTAAAATAGAAATCAATCCGAAGTTGCCGGATGTACGGCTGCAGTTGACTGCGTTGGTAACCGGATGGGTAATACTGTCCAGTGCAGTTTTCAAAAATCCGCCAGCAGCCTGTTTTGCCTGCTCCATCTGGGGATTTGGCTGGTAAGGTTGCCCGTTCATTGGATTTCCTTGAAACTGTGGGTTCATCTGGGGCTGCGTATTCATCTGAGGCTGCCCATATGTCTGTTCCATCTGAGGTGCCGCCATCTGAGGCTCCTGGTTCACTGCCGCCACATTCTGGCAGGAACATACTTCTCCGTCTGCTAATTGTTTTCCGCAATATTTACAAAATGCCATTGCTAAAATCCTCCTTTTCATTCTGTAAGAGTATATTTTTGGTAAAATTTGTCGAATACATTATACTAATATTGACAAAATAAAACAATAGAAAATTATAAATATCAATAATTGTCGACTAAACAAATAGGGATTTTGTAGAAAAAGAAAATTGAATGTGTTATGATGTAGAAAATAGTGGTTCATAATCCCGAGCGAACAATGAGATACGGACAGGAGGGGGTTGCATAATGGATAAGGGGCATTGGAAAAGGCAGGTATTACTTTTTACCATTCTGGTCTTTTTGGTTTCTGGTATGTTTCCAATACCAGTGTCAGCCGAAAAAAAGGTAATCCGGGTAGGATATATGGATTTTCAGAATTTTATATATGAGGAACCGGACGGAACCTATTCTGGATATGGGGTGGAGTATCTGGAGAAAATAGCCAATTATACTGACTGGGAATACGAATATGTATTTGATACATGGGAGAACCAGTTAAAGAATCTGGAGTCGGGAAAGATTGATTTGATTTGTCATGCCCAGAAAACACCGAAGCGGGAAGAGGAGTATGTGTTTTCTCAATATGATGTTGGTTCTGAGTCCAGCATTTTATATGTGCAAAGTGATGATGAGCGGTATTACTTTAATGATTTTGAAAAATTTGACGGGATGCGGGTGGCACTGTTAAAAGGAAGCATGCAGAATCAGGATTTTGCAGATTATGCCCGGCAGCATGGATTTTCCTATACTTCCCGGGAGTATGATACGCAGGAGGAATGTTTTGCGGCTCTGGATAAAAACGAGGTGGATGGGGTTGCGATTGGTATGCTGGAATGCCGGACTGATTACCGGGCTGTGGCGAGATTTGGGACAAATCCTCTCTATTTTATGGCACAAAAAGAGAATCAGGATTTGATGAACGAGATGAATAATGCATTGGGGCAGATTTTAATCAGCAATCCTACTTTTGGGACAGATTTGTATACCAGTTATTATGGAATGAAAAATACCGCCCGCACGATTGCCTTTACCCGGGAGGAAAAGGACTATATAGAGCAGAGTGGTGCTATTCCAGTGGCGTTTTTGCCCAATCGTTCCCCGTATTCCTACACAGATGAAAATGGGGAGCCACAGGGAATTACAGTAGATGTGCTAAAACTACTGGAGGAGAAAAGCGGGTTGGAATTCCGGTACGATTTTCTGCCGACGGGAATGTGGGCAGTGGATTATTTAGAGAACCATCCGGATAGCCTGGTTGCCGGGGTGCAGGTGGACAATCCCCAGTTTTTGACAGAGGAATATCTGGTCAGTGACAAAATCCTGACCGCTGACATTGCTCTGGCAGGAAAAAAAG
>JAQXNR010000133.1 GCA_029098105.1 Lachnospiraceae bacterium | reverse complement strand
ATTTCGGATGCAACTTTATACAAAGCAGGTAATCGTTTTCTTGTAAAAATCTCTCCAATTCAGGGAAATCAATCAAACCCAGTAACTTTTTCTCGCTTTGTCGAAAAGTTGGCATATAGCAAAGCATTTTTGTATGGGGATGATGATTCCGATACTCTGCAATCCGAGTTAGATGTTGTGCCTCCCGGGGCAAATACAAAGGACTCATTTCCTTCTCCAGCATCCCATCCCACCGCGGATACCCGCTCACAATTACATGTTCGGTCTGAAATGCGCTGGCAAATATATCCCGCATCCTTTCTGATGGACACAAAACAGTATCCGACGGCTTCTCATCCGACAGATTCCGGGGAAAGCACTTAAATTTCTCCCACACATTACAGGGATGACGAAATCGGTCATGAATATTGTCGTGCTGAATCTTCTTAAGAGGTAATCCATGCCACAGATTCACCTTCACCGCTCCACCGCTCTGCCAGAAGTTAATATCCTTAGAATAATTGTCATATACATACACACCGCCTCGCAATGCGTACCAAATGCCTTTCAAGGAATGGTAGTAATACGCCTCATACCCCTGTTCCTGCAAAAAGGAAACAATGTCCCGATTGTGGCTCATCCAAATAGGACGCAGGTTTTTACAGTTCTCATCCACATTCCATTGATGGCCCTGCTTCTTCCACGCTTCTACCTGCTGGTGAACTTGATTCGAACTTCGGTCACTGTGCTGACTCACATATAAATACAAATACCGGGGGTTGTCCGCAAACCGCCGCCCAAACGTGGAACCAAACAACCATATATTTTTATCTCTAGGCATTAAAAAAGACAACCAATAGATTGGCAGTAATAATAATTGTCCCCAATACTTACATCCATTGATTATCTTCATATTCCGCTATTCGCCTCCCTGCGTTTCACCGAAGCGCTCACTCCGGCAATGCATCCATGCATTTGTCTTCTACTTACATATATCGGCAAAAAGGCGTATTATGTTAATAAAAAGTTCAAATATCTTCTCTCAAATATCACGATGTCTCCACATTTTCATCCCCACTCCACTCACCACCAGCCATACCGCCATAGTTACCATCTCATAGGCAGGGTAAGTGTCCCCCGGGGCATAATCCATAAACCAATACCCGCTTTTCATAATCAGATGAATCGGGTTGCATTTCAAAACATATTCCAGACCACTAGAACCCAATATATGATTTCCACATAAATACATCAGAAAAAATATAATAAGTATAACAGAGAGTACAAGAATACTATTTTTCCAGTGCTGTGCCAGCATTCCGGTAAATTGAATCATGAATAGATAGAGTAAAAACACAATACCCATGCACGCCCAAAAATACTGTCGAATGGTCATGGGAATCCATGTAATATAAGGGTATACTAGCAAATACAAATCGTTTACTGTCCGTTTCTCCACATTATAATTGCTGCTGACATAACTGTTCCAGATAGAGGAATAGTCAATTACTCCAAAATAAATTACCAGAGACACCAAAATTACAACCAGATTCAGAGCAATTGCAAATCCTCCTGCCGCAAGCAATTTAACCCGAAATACACGTTTTCCCATTTTGCTTACCGCCACCACATCCTCGGTATCATAAAAGACTTCAAAATGCATGGAATAAATGACCGCAACCGCAATCATCATCATTCCTTCCAGTATAAAAAACAGAAATAGATTTCCGAAGAGAAACTGGTGCAATCCATACATTCCCGTAAAACTCACGCTATTTTTTTCTTTCTCTCCCATCTGCTCTGCCCTGTGCTCCAGTTTTTCATAATTCGCTGCTATCCATTTTTCTGTTTGCGCGTCAAAAAGGACTCCCCGTTTTGCATCCTTCTGCAACTCTTTGGTATTCAGTTCTTCATAATAATCATAAAAATTATTTCCCCTAAATACTTCCGAATTGTCCTGCACCAAGGCAGCCTCTTTCTGGATTGCATTCAGAAAACATCCCTTCCCATCCCGGAACAAATACAAATTAAAGACAATAAACATAAGAACAAGCACATAGAACAATGGCATACGGCATAATTTCCCCAGTTCCATACTCAGGATATTCCAGTAAAATCCTGCCCGGCTTAATTTCTTATTCGAACTGCCACCTTTGTAAATCATCTGGTCTCTCTCCTATCTTTTCCAAAACACAAAAAACCTCTTCCTATGCCTCCTGTATATCCTCCTTGAGCCGTCGTCGGTACAATAGCACAAGAAGAAGTACCCCGATTCCAAGCAATACCGCTTCCGCAACAAACGGCAGGCTTTTGAGCCTTCCAATAGTATTGCTGTAAAAGGTCCCATCACAGGAAATGGTGAATAACTGATTATAAAAATTCATACTCAAAACTGCCCCGGCGCCCCAGCAGGGAATCGCTACAACAACTGTACCAACAATCGTCCGACACCGGGAAGACAAAAAGAAAAATACCATTGCCAGCGCCAATGCACCCAAATTAATCATAATGACCTGTATCCAGAAATACTGCTGCCAGGTCCAGTCAAACCAGAGCCCCGGAACAAGACAGTGCTGAAACGGTTCATAGGGTGTCATAATTCGGTATACAATATAAAAACCAAGACTACATACAAACAGCAGAGCCAGAACAGACACCAGCATCACCACAATTTGACGGACAATCCATTTCCGTCCAATTCTGGTAACTGCCACCACCTGGTATACCCCACTCCGGTTGTCCACAGTTAAATACGGCAATACCAGCAATAGCACCAGAATGCTCAGTATCCAGAAATAATCTCCCATAACATAACTCATATTCATTGTCACCTGATAGGGCAGAACAGAAATCGGATTCCCAGCAGTTGCTAAAATGCTGACATAGGTATCCCGTGTTTCCAGTTCCCATCCACACCTTTCCACAATCTCTTCATACAATTCCCAATCCTTTTTCTGTGTCTCTTCTCCCTCATAAACAGTAGTAACTTCCTGCTCAAACGCCTCATAGGTTTCATACCCCTTTTGGCGAAGTTCCGGCCAGATAGTGAAAACTTTTTCATCCAGTTTCTCCTTTGCCTCTTCATATAATCCCCGTACTTCTTCCAATTCTCTCTCATCTAGGGAATCTCCAAAATTCTTCTGTAACTGGGCACCAATTTCCAGTTGTACGGTTTCAAACAAGGGCAGATTGTTTAAATTCAACTGTCCGACCACCCAGGAATACATCAGGGTAATTCCCACTACCATTACAAGAAAAAAAGAGCGCAGATTCCATATTTTTCTAATTTCATTCCAAATCATACCT
>JAQXNR010000132.1 GCA_029098105.1 Lachnospiraceae bacterium | reverse complement strand
ATTCTTATGAATAATACCAATACCACCCTGTCTGGCCATAGCGATTGCCATTCTATATTCTGTTACTGTGTCCATGCCCGCACTCATCAGTGGAACGTTCAACTTAATCTTCTTGGTTAAATGAGTCTCTAAATTCACTTCGTTTGGAATCACTTCTGAATAACCTGGTACCAATAATACGTCATCAAATGTAATGCCTTCTGCAATAATCTTACCCATTTCTTCTTCTCCTTCTTTCTAAATTCTATTTTAATTGCACTATAATAACAGAGATTACTCCAAATGTCAACTTTTTGTTTTCCTATTCCGAATAAAAAATATCCTTATTCCGCTGCCCTATCAATGCCAACATATGAGCATCCGGTTCCAACAAAATCTCTATCACCTTGCCATCCTTCTCTACAAGTACTTTATAAGGCACCACATCCTCCGCACCGGAAGTAAAATCCCGTACCCGGTCAATGCCCTTTCCTTCATATCCCAAAAGTGCCTGACTCCCTGCCGGCGCAATTCGTTTGGCATGCTCCATATGAATCGTCACCACATGTTTTCTTTTACTCTTATTATATATTTCAGCAATCTCCAAATCGTTGTCTACATACAGGTAGTCATAATCCACACTTTTTTTTCGGCAGAGATTGGAAAGTATCTGCGCCCCAAGGAAAATATAGGCAACGATTAAAATAGAACCCAGCATAATCCACTTTCGTGGAAGCATGCTATTAATACACAACACCCCATAGAATCCCACCAGAATCATTACCACTGCCAGAATCAGCAATCCGATTCCCACCGAACGGGGTTTGCCTTCTACTATTAATTCTGCATAATCATCGTTTCTATCTAACATTCCTATCTCTCCTAATAATAAACCCGCTGTATTTTACTTTGACAGGCTGGCATCGATTGCCGCTGCCGCTTTCTTTCCTGCACCCATTGCCAGAATTACCGTAGCCGCACCCGTAACGGTGTCTCCTCCAGCGTACACACCTTCCTTGCTGGTCTTCATTGTATCTTCCTCTACAATAATACCGCCCCACTTCTGGGTATCCAATCCGGGAGTCGTCTGGCGGATGAGAGGATTCGGACTCTGTCCAATAGCAATCACCACAGTATCCACATCCAATTCGTAGTTGGAACCTTCTACCGGAACCGGTCTTCTACGTCCAGACGCATCCGGCTCACCCAGTTCCTGTTTCACGATTTCCATACTTTTAACCCAGCCGTCTTCACCGTGAATCGCCACCGGATTATTCAGCAGTTTGAAAATAACGCCTTCCTCCTTAGCGTGATGTACTTCCTCCGCACGAGCAGGCACTTCATCCTCACCACGCCGATACACAATGTAAACTTCCTCTGCACCCAGACGTTTCGCTGTTCTCGCAGCATCCATTGCCACATTTCCAGCGCCTACAACGGCTACCTTTTTACCTACCTTAACCGGAGTGGGTGCTTTCGGGAACTGGTATCCCTTCATCAGATTCACGCGGGTCAAAAATTCATTTGCTGAATATACCCCCAGAAGATTCTCTCCCGGGATTCCCAGAAATCTGGGAAGTCCTGCACCAGAACCAACAAACACTGCCTTATAGCCATCTTCCATCAACTCGTCGATGGTAATGGAACGACCTACTACTACATTTGTCTCAATCTCCACGCCCAGTTTTGTTACATTTTCAATTTCCTTTGCAACCAAATCCTTGGGAAGACGGAACTCGGGAATTCCATAACTCAGCACACCACCAGCTTTGTGGAGCGCTTCAAATACAGTCACATCATATCCCTTCTTTGCCAGTTCCCCAGCACAGGTAATACCGGAAGGTCCAGAACCAACCACTGCAACTTTAATGCCATTTTTCTCAATCTTCACCTCTGTCTTTGGTGCATGTGCCATATGGTAGTCTGCCACAAAACGCTCCAGACGTCCGATGGAAACCGGCTCTCCTTTGATACCCCGGACACATTTTCCCTCACACTGGTTCTCCTGAGGACATACTCGTCCACAAATCGCTGGCAAAGCATTCTCGCTTGTAATAATCTCATAAGCAGCTTCAAAATCACCTTCTGCCACTTTTTCAATAAATCCCGGAATCGGTACATTTACCGGGCATCCCTGCATACACAGGGGATTCTTACACTGTAAACAACGGGTTGCCTCCTCTTTCGCCATTTCCTCGGTATATCCAAGTGCAACCTCATCAAAATTCTTATTTCTTATATCCGGTGCCTGCTCTGGCATTGGCACCTTTGTCATACTCATGTTCGCCATTTTAAAGCCCCCTTCCAATTCTGCATTGATGTTCTTCTTCCTTGAACATACCCTGACGCTTCATACATTCATCAAAATCTACCAGGAATCCGTCAAAATCGGGTCCATCCACACAGGCGAACTTAGTCTCTCCGCCTACGCTGACACGACAACCACCACACATTCCCGTACCGTCAATCATGATTGGATTCAGGCTGACCATCGTAGGAATCTCATATTCCTTCGTCAGTTTTACTACATTCTTCATCATAATCAAAGGACCGATGGCAATGACTTCGTCATATTTTACTCCACTGTCAATCTGCTGCTGCAACACAGTAGTACCAAAGCCCTTAATTCCAAGAGAACCATCATCTGTTGTAATATATACATTCTCACAGAACTCCTCAAACCGATCTGCCAGAATGACAAACTCAGAACTACGTCCGCCAATGATGACATCTACTTTTACTCCCATTTCCGCCAACTTACGCAACTGCGGATACAAAGGTGCCGCACCAACACCACCAGCGACGCCACATACCCGTTCCATCTTGTGAAGTGGTGCAGGGCTGCCTAAGGGACCAACAAAATCGCAAATCGTATCTCCCTCTTCCTTACGGCTCAACAATTCAGTGGAATATCCCACTACCTGGTAAATAATCGTAACCGAATTCTTCTCCCGGTCATAATCCGCAATGGTCAGCGGCACCCGCTCTCCATCCTCATCGACGCGGACAATGACAAACTGCCCCGGTTCACACTTGCGTGCCACATAAGGAGCTTCAATCTCCATCAATTCTACTGCACTGTTCAACGTCTCTTTGTGCAAAATTTTGTACATTCGTAGTTCCTCCTAACTCTTTCTAGTAATCTCCAGTGCCCGTTTTACCGACAATTCATATCGGTATCACCGCCTGGTCTTATTACACATAGAAACATTATAGCGAATAACTCCAGTTTTTTAAAGTATTTTTTTGCTTTTTCAGCACACATAGTGTAAAATAATGAAAATTCTTAGCAGGAGGCATTTACTTTATGAAATATATATTGGCTTCGGGTTCTCCCAGGCGCAGACAATTATTAGAACAAATTGGAATTACAGAATTTGAAATTCTTCCCAGCCACTTAGAGGAACAGATTACCCGTCAATTTCCCTCTGAAATTGTGGAAGAACTCTCTATACAAAAAAGCATGGATATTGCAGAATCCATTATTTTAAAAAGAAATGACAGCAGTTCTCTTTCCCCCGGATACCTTTTAATCGGGGCAGATACAGTAGTCGCCAGACAGGAACAGATTCTCGGCAAACCCCAAAACCGGAAGGAAGCCTTTGCCATGCTCTCGGAACTGAGTGGACATTCTCACAGTGTATTTACCGGGGTCACCCTGTTACGGATTGCCGAAGGGCAAATTCTCGCTCGGCGCACCTTCCACGAAGAGACAAAGGTCTTCATGCGCCCCTACACTTCGGAAGAAATCAATACTTACATCGACAGCGGCGAACCGATGGACAAAGCCGGAGCCTACGGAATTCAGGGTATGGGAGCCATTCTG
Source organism: Lachnospiraceae bacterium (assembly GCA_029098105.1). Lineage (GTDB taxonomy): Bacteria > Bacillota > Clostridia > Lachnospirales > Lachnospiraceae > NC2004. The sequence goes on along the minus strand of JAQXNR010000132.1, from coordinate 373 downwards.
GTAGAGCGCATTGAAGGGGATTACAACAATGTGGTGGGACTGCCAATTTCCCGCCTTTACCAGGAACTAAAACAATTCTGTTAGCATGAAAAAAAGAGCAGTCAAGCAACTGCTCTTTTCAATCATTACTCTTTATTACTAATTATCCCTTCCTAAAATACTCAAAATCCGCAGGAACAAGTTAATAATGTCCAAATACAATTCTGCTGCACAATCTACCGCATTGTCTAACGTTTTTGCACAGGCATTGGCTCTTGCCCAGTCATATCCTACAAAGAGAGTAAAAATAAAAGTAACGGCATAATCCACAATCACCAGATCCTGTCCCAGAATCAGCGCAATCAAATCCACTACAATACAGACCAGAAGGGAA
>JAQXNR010000131.1 GCA_029098105.1 Lachnospiraceae bacterium | reverse complement strand
GTCCAAAGCCAGAAGTAAAAATGTCCAGCAACAGAATAACTGCCAACATAAGTGCCAGTCCTCTGCTCGTCCTCCTGTTTGCAAAAAACTCTCCTATGTAATTGTTGCGCTTTTTCAATTCGTCATCACCCTTTCTGATTCTAAGTTCCGCACCTAAACAGATCCGACCTAAGGAATCCTCCCAACTTTGTTGGGTCCCCCCTAGTTGTATCTAAGACCTAGTTTTACATGAATCCTCCCAGCTTCGCTGGGTCCCTCCTTAGGTCATATTATACCATACTACTATTTTACGGGCGATGAGAAAAAAGTGATGTGAGACAAAATAATAGCCAAATTTTTTTGGCATTTTGCCGATAGTTTTTTGCTTGACAAAAAGAAAGGAACTACTGCATAGCCAATCCCATTTGGGGTTAATACAATAGTTCCTTTTTCACTCATTTTTAATAAGTATGCCGAAGAGCCAGACTGTCTTACAGTCCGATTCATTCTATCATTATTCTTGTGCTAAACTCACGCTTTGCCAACAGAACCAAATAATTCCATCTTCTCTTTTACAGTAGCCTTGATTGCTTCTGCACCAGGAGCCAATAACTTACGAGGATCAAATCCCTTACCCTCTAAATCCTTGCCTGCTTCGATGTACTTACGAGTAGCATCTGCAAATGCCAACTGACACTCGGTATTTACATTAATCTTAGCAACACCCAGAGAGATTGCTTTCTTAATCATGTCTTCCGGAATACCAGTACCACCATGCAGTACCAGAGGCATATCACCAGTCTTAGCCTGGATTGCATCCAAAGTCTCAAAACTTAATCCTGCCCAGTTCTCCGGATACTTACCATGAATATTACCAATACCGGCAGCCAGCATAGTAACACCCAAATCTGCAACAGCCTTACACTCATCCGGATCTGCACACTCGCCAGCACCAACTACACCATCTTCCTCGCCGCCGATAGAACCAACCTCAGCCTCTAAGGAAAGACCCTTCTCGTTACAAATTGCAACCAATTCTTTGGTTTTTGCAATGTTCTCGTCGATAGGGTAATGAGAACCGTCAAACATAATAGATGAGAAACCAGCCTCAATACATGCCTTTGCTCCTTCGTATGAACCATGGTCCAGGTGAAGTGCTACCGGAACTGTGATTCCCAGGCTGTCCACCATAGCGTCAACCATAGCTGCAACGGTCTTAAAACCAGTCATATACTTACCAGCACCCTCAGAAACACCGAGAATAACCGGACTGTTCAACTCCTGTGCAGTTAAAAGGATGGACTTTGTCCACTCTAAATTGTTGATGTTGAACTGACCCACTGCATAATGACCAGCTTTTGCCTTTGTTAACATTTCTTTTGCTGAAACTAACATTTAAAAATTCCTCCATACGTTCTAAATTTCCGATGCAATGCACCTAGATAGTTATAGTATACCGTAATTAAATCCAAAATACAACCAACTTTCCAGTATAATTTGCCGGAAAGTAAAATCAAATAGTCAGGTTTTAGCGACTATGACCAGTATGGTGCAATGTCTCCCAAATAATCAATGCCATACCGCACTGCAAGATAATTTCTAAGAATGGTGGTCCAGAACAACAAAATCACTCCCACCCATATCATCCAAAATCCGGGGTGGAAATATATTTGACGCCCCTTTGCCAGCACTGCCATTGAAGTCCCAATATAATAATATAAAAATAACGCTGACATATACAACACGATAGGATTACAGAGAACCGATTCCACAAGATCAAGACGCATCATAGCAAACAGTGCCCGGGTACCTCCACAACCAGGACAATATAAATGTAACTGTTCATCCAGAAAACAGGGGCTGGAAAGGGGAAACTCCAAATGAAATACATCGCACACAACCGCAAACACAATTCCCATTGCCAACAGAATGGTTGCTGCAATATAAAATCCCTGTCCTTCCTGCAACCGCCTCTTTGACATGCTATTTTTTTCTTTTACTGTTCGTCTTTTTTTCACAATCTGCATCTCCTGTTTCATTTGCTTTTCTAAATTGATTATGCTATGATGGTAATTATAAAAATAGTACAAGTATGATATAAATAATAATATATTCAATCTTTAGGAGGTATTGCTATGAGTGATTCTAACATGCATTTTGACCCTTATACCGGAGACCCGATTCCGGACGATACAAATACTGCTGAGAACAATACAAACCAAACTTATTCTAACCCAGATACTGCTCCTGTGCAAGATGAGAATTCTGCCAGCAATCATTCTTACAGTGCTCCGGAACAACCACAGTATTACAACGAATACCAGCTTCCCCCGGAGCAGCCCCAATATAACCCTTATACCGGTCAGCCTGTGAATAACGCCTCTGGTGCTTCCTCTACAGAAGATGCCGAGAAAGACCGCAAGGCTAATATTTACGGCACAGTTTCTCTAATCACTGGTATTGCTGCTATTATATTCAGTTTCTGCTCCACCTGTTGCTGTCCTTTTATTTCATTAGTTGCAGGTGTTGTAGGTATTATATTTGGCTGCATTGCCAAGAATTCCATGGGAATCCGCAAAGGCACTGCGGTAGCAGGTATTATTACTTCTATTATTGGTCTGGTATTGATGGTCATTCTCACAATTGTAGAGTTTGCTTATATGTTGGGAAGCGATGATTTTTGGAATGAATTTCAAAAAGAATTTCGCAAAAGCATGAACGAGTATAACAATTATAATGATGATTACGATTATGACGATGATTCTTTCCATTATAACTTCAATTCTTATAAGAATTTTGACAATGACACTTATAATTCCGACAACTTTTATGCAAAGTAATGCAACAAGTCTCAAAGACATATTTTTAGAGGAGTCTATATGACTCCTCTATTATTTTGAGCATTTTCTTACTTTCTCACGGCAATCAACTCATCCCCGGACAAGTCAATCTGTATCGTGTCTCTCGCACTTACCCCATCTGACAAAATCAACTTGGCAGCTAATGTCTCTACATATTTCTGTACATACCGTTTCAACGGTCTCGCACCGTAAATCGGGTCATATGCATGCTCTACAATATAATCCTGAGCCTTTGTTGTAAGTTCTACCTTCAGTTCCTTGTCCTGCAGTCTGCGGTTCACATCTACCATAATCAACTGAATGATGTCAGAAATATTGTCCTGAGTCAAAGGCTTAAAGAGAATGGTCTCATCCAGACGATTCAAAAATTCCGGTCGGAAATGATTCCGCAAATCATTCATTACCTGTTGCTCTGCCTCTGCCTTAATATTTCCCTGGGCATCAATTCCATCCAAAAGGTATTCCGAACCGATGTTGGAAGTCATAATCAGTATAGTATTCTTGAAATCCACTGTACGTCCCTGTCCATCTGTAATATGCCCATCATCCAAAACCTGTAGCAACACATTAAATACGTCCGGATGTGCTTTTTCAATCTCGTCAAAAAGTACAACAGAATATGGCTTTCTTCGAACTGCCTCTGTCAACTGTCCGCCTTCCTCATACCCAACATATCCCGGAGGCGCCCCAATCAGACGGGACACTGAATATTTCTCCATGTATTCACTCATATCAATTCGGACCATGTTGTTCTCGTCATCGAAAAGGGCTTCCGCCAGACTTTTTGCCAGTTCGGTCTTACCTACACCGGTAGGTCCCAGAAACAGGAAGGAACCAATCGGCTTGGTCGGATCCTTAATCCCCGCCTTAGAACGAATAATGGCATCCGTTACCTTATTCACACCTTCCTCCTGTCCTACGACTCTGCGATGCAGCACCTCACCAAGGCGCAACGTCTTCTCCCGTTCTCCTTCTGTCAGTTTCGTGACCGGAATTCCCGTCCACTGGGAAATAATCTTGGCAATCTCTTCTTCGTCTACACTCTCATGCACAAGAGTATGCTCCTCCTGACGGATTCGTTCTTCCTCCTGCGCCAGTTTTTTCTCTGCTTCTGGCAACCGTCCATATTGCAACACACTGGCCTGGTTTAAATCATAATTGCGCTGGGCAATCGCAATCTCATTGTGAATCTCTTCAATTTCTTCTTTTAATTTCTGGACCTTTTCAACCGATGCCTTCTCCGCATCCCAGGTTGCCTTGCGCCCTGCAAATTCTTCCCGCAGTTCGGACAATTCCTTCTGCAGATTCGCAAGACGTTCCTGACTCAAATGGTCTGTCTCCTTCTTCAAGGCAGTCTCCTCAATCTCTAACTGCATAATCTTGCGGTTCAGTTCATCCAGTTCCGCCGGCATGGAATCCAGTTCGGTCTTAATTAACGCACATGCCTCATCCACCAAATCAATTGCCTTGTCCGGCAGAAAACGGTCGGAAATATAGCGATTAGACAACACTGCTGCCGAAACCAGTGCTGCATCCTGAATCTTAACGCCGTGGTATACCTCATAGCGGTCTTTTAGTCCACGCAGAATTGAAATCGTATCCTCCACTGTCGGTTCAGAAACTGTAACCGGCTGGAAACGACGTTCCAGTGCCGCATCTTTCTCCACATATTTACGGTATTCATCCAATGTTGTGGCACCAATACAATGTAGTTCCCCTCGGGCAAGCATAGGCTTAAGCATATTGCCTGCATCCATACTGCCCTCTGTCTTCCCGGCACCTACAATCGTGTGCAGTTCATCAATAAAGAGAATAATCTTACCATCACTCTTCTTAACTTCCTCCAGCACTGCCTTTAACCGCTCTTCAAACTCACCCCGGTATTTTGCTCCCGCAACTAAAGAACCCATATCCAATGCAAACAAAGACTTATCTTTCAGTCCTTCCGGCACATCTCCCCGGACAATTCGCTGCGCCAATCCCTCTACCGCCGCTGTCTTACCAACTCCCGGTTCACCGATTAACACCGGATTATTCTTCGTCTTACGGGACAAAATCCGAATGATGTTACGAATCTCTGTGTCCCTGCCAATCACAGGGTCTAACTTACCACTGCGGGCACGTTCTACCAAATCATACCCATACTTCTCCAATGTGTCATAGGTATCTTCCGGGTTGTCACTAACCACCCGCTGGTTCCCCCGTACACTCGCCAACACTTCCAAAAACTTGTCTTTTGTAATTCCATACTGCTTAAACAAATTTTTGACTTCTTTATTCGGCTGCTTCAGCATGGCAAGAAACAAATGCTCTACGGAGACATACTCATCTCCCATTGCCTTAGCCTCATCCTCCGCCGTAATCAACACTTTATTCAAAGCATTACTCATATATACCTGGATATTTCCCTCCACCTTAGGACGTCTGGAAATTAAATTCACCAAATCCTGGGCAAACATTCCGGTGTCCACATCCATTTTCTCTAACAGTTTTTTAATCAGACTGTCTTCTATATTTAATAAAGAAAAAAGGAAATGCTCCTGGTCCACTTCCTGATTGCTGTAACGATATGCAATCTTCTCACATTCATTTACCGCCTCTATGGACTTCTGTGTAAATTTATTAATATTCATAAGTCATCCTCCCTTTCTTGTTTGTTCTATAGCAAGTATAACACCACTTTTTTATTTTTACAATGCTTTTTTTATTTTTGCCGATATTGCACAAAAAAATAGCACTCATCGGTGCTATTTTAATAATTTTATTCCATCAAACGATTCATCTATATATAAAATACTCCCCAGTATTTAATACGATTGTCGCTTGATATATTGTACGTCTGTTATTAGAATACCAAATTTTACAAAGAATACAATAGGAAGCCGTTTAAACGGATGTTTCTTTGCTTAAAAGGCGTACTAAACCGGGGTGAATGGTATTGGAATCAGGTTAAACGGACAATTTTTTCAAAAAAATACGCCTTTTATATTTTCTAGCAATGACAAATATGATATAATTTTGTATTATATGTAAAATATATGTAAATTTTTTTACTGGAGGATACCTTATATATGCGAATCGCAATTGTAGAAGACATGGCAACGGATGCCCGCCACCTGATGAATTTAATACAGAAGTATTATAACATTCATCCGAATTATTTAGATGGCCAGCAATGCCACATCTGTGTATTCAAGGATTTTCTTTCCTTTCAGAAAGCATTTTTGGATACCCATTTCCAGATTGTTTTTCTAGACATTTACCTGAGCCCTACAGAGAACGGCTATGACATTGCAAGACAGATTCGCCATGGTACCAGCAATCCTTCCGTACCGATTATATTTACTACCTCTTCCAGAGAATATGCTGTGGAGAGTTATGAGGTAGAGGCTTTTGGTTACCTGATGAAGCCCATTAGTATGGATTCTCTTGACAACTGTCTGAACCGTCTGTATCACTATTATTTTAAGCAGGCACCAAAGACAATCAAGATTCTTTCCAACCGTCAGTATATTCAGATTCCCACGGAGAATATAATGTATATTGTTTCCAATGGAAATGGCTCCAGCGTCATCTCCTGCCACAGCACAATTCTCACTTCCATGACCGTGGAATCCCTCCAAAAAGAAATCAACAGCGACGATTTTCTTCTCGCTAAGCGGGGGCATCTGGTAAATCTGCAATATGTACAGCAAGCCAATGAAGCCGAATTTATTATGAAAGACGGTCGCTCTATTCCGTTGCGGGTAAAAGGCTGTAAAGAACTGCTGCGTTTATACAAGGAATACCGACTAAAGCAAAACTAGTGCAAATGTGGTCAGACAGGCATACAACATAACTTCCCCTTATGACAAATACTGAATCATACCCGGACCCAGTGTCTGGGTGGGGCGCGCCACAAAATTATGCTTCTGGTAGAATTGCTCTCTTCCCTTTGCACACATCAAATCCAGCATCATCTCTGTTTCCGGAAGGCGCAATGCTTCTGCGTAAGCAATCAGACGCGCAAGCAACTCTGAACCCAGCCCCTTTCCCTGGTAATCCGGGCTGACAATCAAATCCTGCACATAACAAATCACTGCTCCATCTCCGACAATTCTCCCCATTCCCACTGCCTGTTCTCCTTCATAGGCGGTTAATATGTACAAACTATTTTTCAATGCTTTTTCTGCCTGTTCCCGTTTCAATGCCTTCCACTGTACTGACTCTCTCAGTGCAAGGTAAGTATTCACATCCATTTCATTTTCTTTCCATTCCATGTTCGTTCCCTCTTTTGTCTACTTAAAATGTTTTCTCAACAATTCATCATACAGTTCCAAATGTGCGTAATCGTTAAACCGTTCCAGTGTATATTTTCCCTTCTCAAAGGAAAGTTCGGTAATACTTCCATTTTCCAAAGAATAGGACAGTAGTCCCCGACGGGCAAAGGGAATCCCGAAAACACCACACAAAAATGCCCTCATGGCTATGCCGTGGGTTACAATAGCGATATTGGAAAAGCCTTTTTCCTGGGCATCATTTATAATCCAGTTCATCCCTTCTTCATACCGTTTAAAGCAGCTTTGTCCACTTTCCCCGGAAGGGTAGGTTACATCCGTTTCTCCTTCCCGGTATTGTCGGCGTAAATCTCCCCAGATTTCATCCAATTCCCTGTCACTTTTTCCAGTCCAATCGCCAAAATGAATTTCTTCTATTTGTTTCGCCGTTATTACCGGCAGAGCAAGACATCCTGAAATATGCTCTGCCGTCTGCTGTGCCCGGATGAGTTCACTGGCATAAAGGCCTTGAATTCCGTAATTTTTTAACCGTTCTCCCGTCAACTGTGCCTGTCGGTGCCCCTCGTGACTCAACTCCACATTTACATTGCAAAGATTACTACACTGCCTGCCATGGCGAATCATATACAGTTTCATTGTATTTCCTCTTTTCTCTATCTCTGTATAGGTATTTGCGAAACAATATATTTGCAATTACCTACCATGCTCTCTCTAAACATTGCACAAATCCAAATTTTAACTTGCTCTATTGTATAGTGAAAAACCGTATTCGTCAATCATTACCTATCCTGCAGGAAAGGATTAACAGTATGTTTTTTTGCCTCTATGTCCATACTAACTTTATGAAACAAAACACCATTTATAATTTTAAGAAAGCCGGGAAATTGCTATGAAAAAATACAATCCAATCATCTCATCTTTTATGCTTCTCATCCTTTTATTATGTACATCTTTCACCAGTTCCCTTTCGGTAAATGCTGCCAACGACACCTATGTAGCTTTGGGGGATTCCATCACTGCGGGAACCGGAATGAGCGACCCGGAAAACACTTTTGTCAGCCAGTTCGCCGCAAAACTGGACACACTTTCTCCTGGTATTGTGACCTACAATTTGGGGAAAGAAGGAGATACTATAAATGATACTCTGGAAAAAGTACAACAGACAGATACCAGCCAGTTGTTGCACAACGCTTCCTATATTACCATCACTGCGGGAGGCAACGACATTCTCGCCATTGCTGCTTCTGCCGCCAAGGAACTGACTGGAAAAAATTATAAAAAAGCAACAAAAATTCCAAACTTAGTGAAAAACGAAGCAACCGCCAAAATGCTCCTGTCCTATCTGGAGCAGGACTCGGTTAAAACTCAGTTAGACACCTTTCTTGAGAACTTTGCAGCAGACTTTCACAATCTAATCACTACAGTGCAAACAAAAAGTCCCTCTGCCACCATTTTGGTACAGACCGTCTATAACCCGGTCAGTGGAAGCAGTTACCATTCCCTGTCCGACTGCATAGACCTTATAGTTACTCAGGTAAATGCTATAATCCAAGAGGAAGTATATGAACAGAACAATGAAAAACTGTTGCTGTGTGACACTTACTCCTTGTTCCAAAACAAGGCAGAACAGTTTATAAGAATTGAGCAGGATGACATTCATCCTACCGCAGAAGGTCACAAAAAAATTGCAGAGGCACTGATGCAAACGCTGTCTGGGGAAACCACAGAGGATACTAAGTCGGAGGCAGCAGTCTCTACAGCCGAATCCACTCCCGCTCTTTCGGAACATGCCAGCGCCCAGCCCGCCAACAACCAGCAAAGCGGAAAAAACCGTTTTCTCACATGGTCCGCCTCCTCTTTCATTTGTGGACTGTTTGCACTAATGCTGTTTAAAATATTCAAATCTCACACATAAGAATACTGTTTTTCCAGTTGCCTGTCATACTATTTTCTGTTAAACTGTTCCTTAAACAGAGATTGCAAAACAAAAGAGGTATGATTATGTCAGATTATATTATAAGCGGCACCGCCTGCAATAATCAGGTACGTTTCTTTGCCGCCACAACAAAAGAACTGGTAGAAGCCGGCAGACAGGCACACAATTTAAGCCCGGTAGCCTGCGCCGCACTGGGACGTCTTATGACCGCGGGTGCCATGATGGGCGCCATGTGCAAAAATGACAGCGATGTGCTGACACTGCAAATCCAGTGTCAAGGACCGATTCAAGGTCTCACCGTCACTGCCGACTCCCATGCAAACGTAAAAGGTTACGTCCTCCACCCGGATGTCATGCTCCCCCCCAACGCAAATCATAAACTGGACGTGGGCGGAGCTCTGGGATTAGGTGTCTTAAGCGTAATCAAGGACATCGGTCTAAAAGAACCCTATGTGGGGCAAAGCCAGTTGGTCAGCGGAGAAATCGCCGAAGACTTAACCTACTATTTTGCCACCAGCGAACAGATTCCCACCTCGGTAGCACTAGGGGTACTCATGGAAAAAAATAACACCGTAAAACAGGCAGGAGGATTCATTATTCAATTGATGCCCTTTGCCGAGGAATCCGTTATTTCCACACTGGAAGAACGGCTGAAACAATTCCAGTCCATTACCCGGTACTTAGACCAGGGACTGCGCCCGGAGGACATCATTGGCATTCTTTTTGAACATTCGGATTTTAAAATTAACCAGACCATTCCTACCCAGTTCTACTGCAACTGCTCAAAGGAGCACGTCGCCAAAGCAGTCATCAGTCTGGGAAAACAGGAAATTCAGAATATGATTGATGACCAGGAACCCATTGAAGTCAACTGTCAGTTCTGCAATTCCCATTACCATTACAGCATTGATGATTTGAAAGAAATGCTCAAACAGGCATAATACTATGCATCGTTTTGATTGCCCCAGTTCCTGACTGCCAGTTTCCGGTATACGGCAAAGGCAGCGGGAACGGAGTAATATTCTTCCATTTTTTCTACTGTTACCCATTCCACCTGCTGTCCCTCAATGACGAGGTTAGCAGGAATCTCCGGCAGTGTCACAATCCGTCCCTTCATCTGCCACTCCACATGACTGAATATGTGTTTTGCCTGACTGGTACTTCGCACTTTATAATCCCTCAGATTACACCCCTCAAGCACCCCTTCTACCTGCTTTAAAGACAAAAAAGAATCCAGCATGGGGAACTGCCACATTCCCGCCAAAAGTCCCTCAGCGGGCCTTTTTGTCAAGCCAATCTTCCCTTGGGAGACCAGAAGCAAAACCGTCTTCTCCTCTCTGCGCCGCTCCCCTTTTTTTGCCTTCACCGGAATTTGTCCGGTCAGCCCTTTTTTCGCTGCCACACAATGGGCTTTCCATGGACACTCAGAACACCGGGGTTCCCCATTGGGAATACATACCGTTGCCCCCAAATCCATCAATGCCTGATTAAACTCACCGGGATTAGACAATAACACAATTCCCGACAGCCATTCTCTCATATCCCGTTTTGTAGATGCCAGACCAATGTCGGCAAAACTTCCAAGCAGGCGGCTGATGACCCGCAACACATTTCCATCCACCGCCGGAACCGCTTCTGAAAAGGCAATTGAAGCAATTGCTCCCGCTGTGTACTCCCCAATTCCTTTTAACTGTAAAATTTCCTCGTAGGAATCCGGAAACTCACCGTGATACTTCTCCATTATAGTTTGGGCAGCCTGCTGCATATTCCGCACCCGGTTATAGTAGCCCAGACCTTCCCATAATTTCAGTAGTTCTTCTTCCCCGGCTTTTGCCAGACTGGAAATTGTAGGAAGGGCTAAAAGAAAGCGGTCATAATACCCCTTGACCGCTTCCACTCTTGTCTGCTGTAACATAATCTCAGAAACCCACACATGGTAGGGCGTAGGCTCCTGGCGCCAGGGCAGGCTGCGCTTGTGCACAGCAAACCATTCCTGCAGGGAATCCACAATCCACTCCGGTGTCATTTGTCTCGTCTCCATGAAAAAGCCTCCTAAATTGTATACCTGTTCCTTCTTCCCGCGTTACCGCCGGATTTTTTTCTCATTCTCTTTCTTTTCCCGGGCAGCCATTTTTTCTTCTGTCCGGAACGTCTGATTCAATTCTAATTCTTCCTTCGTCATGTACTTTTCAAAAATATAATTAAACCACAGCGACTGCAAAAGAGCAATCACAGCAAACCCACATACCAGCATCAACAGCCGCACCGCCAGATTCATATAGGCAAAAATTCCGACCAGAAAGAATATACCCAGATTCAATATGGTAAAAGGTATGTGCACAAACGCCATCACCACACTATTGTAGAACAATTTTCCTGTACTACATTCAAACTTAGCAAGAGAGGGAAATACATAAGACACCACTGCGGCAAACAAAACATCCAATGCGACAAAGAATACTTTTCCCACATAGGCATTGGAAATAAAAGACAGGTAAGTTCCCACTGCCAGAATCACCCCGGCATCAAAAACAATCACTCCCGTTACAAATGCCTGTTTGAAATTACTCTTAAAAGAATTCCAGAAATCCCTGGAAACATAAGTTACATTTCCAGAAACTACCCGCATAGCAGTAAAATAAAGTGCTGTAAAACTGGTGCTGATCGTCACCACTGGCACACAACACAGCAAAAATAAAACATTCAGAATCATAATATCCAGTATTTTGGAAAAGGTACTCCAAACCGGATTCTCAATATCAAAAACTTTCAATTTCTTCCTTCCTTCCTGATTTGTAAATAGAACCCTTCTCAAACCACAATTCTTATTCTAACATACTGTGCCTGTTTCGTGAAGTAATCTATTTCATTTATTTCTTGTAATTCTCACATTTATGTGGCATTCTAGAACTAACAGAATACAAAGAAGCGTACATAAGACAATTCTTTGTAAAGAAAGGTCGGATATTTATGAAACATACCATGAAACAAATAATGGCAGTTCTGTTCACTATTGTTCTGCTGACTGGTTCCGGAATCCCCTGTACTACCAACGCAGAGACCTCCTTGCCAACATCGGACAGCCCTGGCATCAACCATTCTCCCCAACAGGAAGAAGACTATACTGAGGGAGAAGTCATTGTCCAGTTCAACGAAGAATACTCCAGCAAAAAGGAAATCCAGGAAGAGTTACAAACCACTGTTTCCGATGCCAAAGTAGAAACTCGCATCTCCTCAGAAGAAGAATCCAGTGCTTTGGTTTCCTCTGACACCTGCGATACCCAGGAACTGATAGAAGAGTTCAATAGTCTTGACAGTGTTGCTTGTGTTGAACCAAACTACCGTTTTTATGCCACTTCTCTGACCAACGACACGTATGCCAACTATCAGTGGTATTTAGAAGACAACAACACCAGTGGAAGCGATGTCTCCTATTCTTCCGTCAGCGCTCTCACACCATCCTCCACCCCTGTGGTTGTAGTGGCAGACACCGGAGTAGATGGTACTCAGGAAGACCTCAAGGACAGCATGTATAGTTTCCAAATGTACAACGCCATGACCGGCACTTACGAAACTGCCCAGGACACCGATGGTCACGGAACCCATATTGCCGGAATCATCGCCGCTACGGTAAATAACAATACCGGTATTACAGGTGTAAGCCAGGCAAAACTGTTGGCAGTAAAATGCATGGACGAAAACGGTGGCAGTTTGCTGAGCCTGATTCGAACATATAACTATGTTATTGCACAGAAAAACGCAGGAGTAAATATATGTGCTATCAATCTTTCCCTTGGTGGTAATACGTCCGAATCCTCCACACTGAACAATCTAATTACCCAGGCGGGAGAGTTAGGAATTCTCACTGTATGTTCTGCCGGAAATGACAATACCAATATTGACATTCAGAAATCCTACCCTGCTTCTTTTGACAACGATTACATCATCAGTGTGGCAGCTTCCAATTCCTCAAACCAATCTGCCTTTTTTACCAATTACGGTCAGACCAGCGTGGACGTATTTGCTCCGGGAACGGATATTTATTCCACCTATTCCCAGGAGGATTACAATGCAGAAAACAGCCACTCTGTATTTTATGAAGATTTTGAAGATTACACCATCAACAATGTAGTCACGGACAGTACTACTACCTCTGTAAGCATTGCTGAAGCTGTGAATTTTATTTCTTCCCCAGATGCCAGCCCGGAAGGTAAAAGTCTTTGCTGGAACGTAAAAAGCCAGCCCGGCCAGGACTATTCCATCGCCATTCCTTATACTGTCAGCGCAAAACAGAGTAATGACACCTACCTGGGAGTACGTATTAAAATACAGGAAAACGGTCCTGCCACCACCTCTACTCTGGGTGAATTGAATGTATATGACACAAACAAATCCAATTTGGAAGAATGCAACCCCAGCAATATTACCAATGCAGTTTCCAGCCGGTTTGAAACCACTACTGATTACTGGAACAATTATAATATGGTGGTTGCCGATTCCCTTCATCCGAAAAAAGCAGGTACTTATTATACCATTATAGAATTTTATTCCGATACTACTTCAGATTACAATATTTACATTGACAATCTAGGCATTGGAACGGAAACATCAAAATACACCTACGCCACCGGTTCCTCTATGTCCTGTCCTATCGTAACAGGGGAGGTTGCTCTTTTGGCAAGCCTCAATCCTTCCATGCCGGCCAAAGAAATTCGTGCCCGGGTTATTGGCGGTGTAGACACAAATAATAGTTACAAACAGAAATGTACTTCCGGTGGAAAAGTGAACTTTGAAAAGGCACTCAACTCTCCTAACCCCAGTATTAGTTCCATCAACTACGCCTCTAACAAACTTACCATTCAAGGATATTTTCTGGGAACTACTCCGGGAAGCATAACATTGACCCAGGGTGGACAATCTGTGCAGGCATCGGTAACTTCTTGGAGTGATACTACCGTCGTTCTCTCCACTACCGCTCTTGCCACAGGAATCTATACCATTACCCTGACTCGCTGTGATGGGGTAACCTGTGTCAGCGGCACTCCTTTCAGTTATGTAAGCCCAACTTATGTATCCCAGGTGAAGTTGAACAAATCTTCTGCCACCCTGTCTCCCGGAAAATCCCTGCAATTATTCTGCACTTTGTCACCTTCCAACATTTCTTCTAATGCGGTTCGCTGGACTACTTCCAACGCCAAATATGCGAAGGTCAGCAGTACCGGGAAAGTAACTGCCAAGAAAGCAGGAAATAAACACAGTGTAACTATCACATGTACTGCCACCGACAGAGGAACCGTAAGTGCTTCCTGCAAAATCAAAATCCGGCAGAAAGTAACAAAGGTGAGTCTGAACAAAACCAAACTCACCATGAAAGCAGGAAAATCTGTGAAACTGAAAGCAACCATTAAACCGACCAATGCTTTCAATAAAAATGTAAAATGGACTTCTTCCAACAAGAAGTATGCCACAGTCAACAAAAAAGGGAAAGTAACTGCCAAAAAGGCAGGAAAAGGACATACCGTCACGATTACCTGTAAAGCAGCGGACGGCAGTGGCAAAAAAGCAAAATGTAAAATTCAGATTAAATAGTTAAAATATATAGTCTGGATTTCCCGTTTTTATACATGTCAGTCTGCTTCGCTATACGCAGCGCACTCTGATTTTTCAAAGCCCGTTCCAAAAGGGACGGGCTTTGTGTATATACTACCACCAGCCCATCCGGTTTCAGCCACTCCCGGCATTTCTCCAAAAACTGTTCATAAATCTCAAGAATCCGCTCTTCCTCCATGCCATTTGTTGCCGCAGGAAGATTGGTAATAATCAGTTCAAAAGGATACGCATGGGTAAAATCCGCCATGTCTTTTTGCACATAGTGAATATCCATATGTGCCTGTTCAGCATGTTCATTTGCCCAGTAAACCGCCTGTCCATAGATGTCTACCCCATATAAACTGTGAGCATGTTCCCGGTAATTGCGCTCAATGAGCATAGTTCCAACACCACAAAAAGGGTCCAGCACCTGCCCCCGTCCTTTTGTGTCCTCCCGAATGATTTCCATAATCAGTGCTGCCATATAGGGCTGTATGGAAGAGGGCACCACATGTTTCCGGTAAGCGAACCGATTGTCCGGCAAAAGAGAAAATTTCAGGTATAAGGCATATGTCTCCTCCCGGCTACTCTTATGAAAACGCAGAGTAATTTCATAATCAGAAGGTGCATTTACAAGTTGATGTCCAGAACACCGCTCCAACTGCTGACTGAGTTGATGAATTGCTTTGCCGCGCTCTTCCTCCGACATTTTTCCTCTCACCTCAACCCGGAAGGGGTAAGCCGCCCTGCCACTCATACGTTCCTCTAAATACTCGAGAAGCCCCGCCTTTTTCATCTGCTCCGCCATCTCTGCGGGAGAACCAGACAGTTTTCCCATTCCCGGTGGCACAAAAAGCAATTCCTGAAAACAGCGGACCTTCATCAGGTTTTCGTAATCACTGGAAACAACTTTCACTCCCCCACGCACCAGTGTTGTTTTCCCCTCACCAATCCGCTCCTCGACAGCCCGCTTCAAATAACTCTCTTTCCCGGAAAGGGTAGTGAGAATCATAACAGACATCGTATCCCCTCCAATAAAAGTATGAGAAGAAATTTTGCCAGATTTCTTTAAAATGGCAGTGAGGCAGCGCAATTCTGCCCCTATATGCTTTTCTGTTTCCTTTGTATCTCCCATTTTCTGAATTTCTTCCACTCTTTTTTCAAAAAAGGAAAGGTATGGGGATACTTCAAACCCCTGCAAAACTTTTAAATATTCCGCCCGCAAATATAAGGTTTTTTCCTCTTTATAAGTGGCAAACAAATCATCCGCCAGCCCGTCCAACCCACAGATTCCAATAATCTGTATGACGTTTTTCCGCACCTTAGCATCTTCATGCTGCAAAAACTGCCGGAAGAAATCCATATCCCACTCAATACACTGCAAAAAGGCGTCTATATCAGACGCCTCTTTTAACCGCTCCTTGAGCTGAATGAAATTGCCCCGTACCTCTATGCCACTTTGTATACGCTCAATTAACTCGTTCATATTTTACCTATTTCTGTGTATATTTATTAATAACAGCAACAATATCTTCTAATACATAAGGCTTTGCTACATAATCGTCCAACTTCGCCTCCAGTATTTTTTCCTTTTCGCCAAACATCGCCCGGGCAGTTACCGCAATAATCGGCAAATGCTCTGCTCCACCACGCTGTGCCTCAATGCTGCGAATCCGTTTTGTCGCTTCCAGTCCATCCATCACTGGCATCTGTACATCAAATAACCCCACATCGTACTTGCGCTCTTTGAAAAGTTCTACAGCCGCTTCGCCATTCTCTGCAATATCGTATGCATAGCCTGCCATGCCGAGAAGTTTTCCAATTACCTGCTGATTGACCGGCTCATCCTCGGCAATCAATACATGAATTCTGTCACTCTCATTGCTTCCCATTGAGAAAATAGATGCATCTGTCACTTCTTCGTCAACCTCCTCTTTTACAACCACTTCCATTGGCAACTCTATAATAAATGTACTTCCGATACCTTCTTTCGACTGTACCTGAATTGTACCATTCATTAACTCCACAATCTGTTTTGTAATTACAAGGCCAAGACCCGTTCCCCCAAATTTACGGGTATTGGAAGAATCCACCTGGCTGAATCGTTTGAACAGTTTCTCCTTATCCGCATCAGAAATACCAATACCGGAATCTGCCACAGCAATCCGTACCCGTACCTGAGTAGGCGTTTCCTCAATAAATGCAACCTTTACCCGGACACCACCATTCGTCGTAAACTTGATGGCATTGGACAAAATACAGTTCAAAACCTGTTCTACCCGCTGAGGGTCTCCAATCAGAATCTTCGGCGCATTTGCCGCAATCTGACAATCCAGAAGCAGATTCTTATTGTCCGCAATCGGCCGCTGTAAATTAACTGTATTTTCAATCACTTCCCGGATGTCCATTTCCGTATAGCGAATCTTATATTTACCCGCCTCCAGTTTCGTGTAATCCAAAATATCATTAATCAACCGCAGTAATGTGTCCGCACAATTTTTTGCAGTCTCCAGATTGTCCCGGATTTCCGTAGTCAAATCATTGGAAATCAGTGTCAACTGCAACATACCGAGAATTCCATTAATCGGAGTACGAATTTCATGGCTCATATTCGCCAGGAACTCACCCTGGGTCTTATAGGCAGCATTTGCCTCCTCAATCGCCTTACTCAGTTTCTCCTCCGCCTCTTTCTGCTCCGTCACATCCAGCACCACCAGATTAATGTGCTGCTGGTCATCCATGAAAATAGTTGTATTAAACGTCTTTTCAATATTTTCCAGCGTAATCTCAAATGCCTGCACATCACTTCCGTCATTTGCCATATTCTGACTGAACGCATCAATCCATGCATTCATCAAACGCAGCATCTCATTGGAACTGGTAGACAAACTGATTCCGTCATAGTCCATCGGTATAATTCCAAAATACTGCCGGAATTTGGCGTTGGTGTCAATCAACTGGTATTCCGAAGGTCCTATCCGAACAGCCTGTGCCATTCCCATAGGAGAATCGGAAAACACCTTGGCAAACCGCCGGCTCTCCACCACCGCATTGGATGCCGCTTTCTTCATGTCCATCACACTCATTACGCTCCAAATCAACAGGACTGCAATCACGACTCCCAGCAAGCCACATAGCCACAGAAAATCCGGACCCAGAACGAATCCCACCACTGCGCACAAAATTGCCGCGACAGTTCCCAGCACCAGTCCCAGCATGGCCTGACTATAACCTTTGGTTACATCTTTCCCTTTCATGCAAATACCTCCTTTTTTCGTTTCCTTTTATTGTAGTATATTATATAAATCCCAAATATTACAATAGAAGAAGCCGAAATCCCCGCTGCCATCGGCAGTGTTTCGGGAACAAAACGAAGGGTAATCTCATGCTCTCCCGGTTCTAAATAAACTCCAATAAAGCAATCCCCAATTTCTTCTATTTCTGCTTCCTCTCCATCCACATACACATGCCATCCCGGCTCATTTATAACCGTGGTCATCATAATACCTTCCTGTTCTGCATAGATGGTTCCATGCACTTTACTGCTGGAATAGGAATCAATCTCCAACTGTTGCTGGGACAATGTGTCATACACCTCCTGGAACACATCCTGCTGAAAAGAATATGCCTGCAGATTTACCGTCTGGTCATCCGCCTCACTGCCATTAAACGTATAGCGGACTGTAATCTCGTCTCCGGCACTCGTGTCACCTACCGGCACCAATTGGAAAAAGTAACGCCCATTACACTGCTCCACACCATTAATAGAAATCTGTATCCCTGACAAATTGGTTCCCGTCGCCCGGATGTATATCGGCTTGTCATCTTTTGCCTGTAACGTAAGGGTTACCGACAAATCCCCATCCGTTGTCCGGGAATAGGCATAGGTACCATCTCCGGTTCCATTGGAATTCACCTCACAGTTCTCCCCACTACCGCTGAAATCATCCGGCAGTTCCACAAACAGGGAATCCTCTATGCCAGTAGCACAAAATACATAATCATTCAATACATCTGCCGGTTCATACTGCTCATAATCCCAATCCTCTATGAAATCCTGAACCATATATCCAAGAGAAAGGGCATAGGGATTTTCATAAATCCCCACCCCATTTAACGTTTTCACAAAATCAAAACCATGGTCAAAATAATCCCCACTGCGCATATACAGGTACTTTACCCCAAACAGAGAATCCGTCAGAGGTGTAGCACCATTATACAAATGCTCGTTGGCAGCGGTATAAAATCCCATCTTTCCCAGAAGTGTAACGGCATCTCCATTGGCAGTGGAACCGAAAATGCCTACACTTTTCAGATTCAACCAGAAATTCTCGTCCACAAGATTGTTTTTACTCAATTCTTCCCGGTAAAAACTACCATCCCGAACGGAATCTGCAGCCGCCCATACACTGTTGGAATCCGCAAAATAATTGGAAATGGTAATCTGCCCATTCCCTTCAAAACTGAACATAGCATTGACAGCAATCTCTACCATCACCATACCAGTAAGAATAAACAACAGTGTTTTTTCTTTCCACTCCAAAATTATATATAACATAAAGGCAAGGAAATACATAATAAACGCAAACATGGTTGTGCGAATTACCGTTTCCTCATCAAACAGTGCCTCCACCTCATTGTTATATACAACCAGCGCCACCAGCACCAGCATAGGGACAAAAAACTTCCAGAAAGAAATTCCTTCCACATATTGAAGTGCTTCATATGCCATAATCAACATGACAAAAATCATGAGAAAACTGAATCGGTTGGGAATTCCAAACTGGTCGTGAAATCCATGCCATACATAGTTCAGCAGTGTGTTGTTAAAAGACACTACAAAAAATGCCAAAAGAAGCAGACGTTTCACCTTTTGTCCAAGAGAAATTTCCCGGACACAAAAATATAAAACAACCAAAAATACGGTCAGTATTCCGCAATACAGATTCACCCCGCCGTCATCCGACTGATTGGTAATGGACCCGGAATACAAACAGAACTTCTTCAATATAGAAATTACATTTCCATACCAGGAAGACTGGGGAAATTCCGAATCTGCCGGTCCTGTCAGCATAATACCAATATATGTGGGAATCAGCACGAAAGCCGCCATTCCCGCCGCCACCAGAGAACTGATGGCAAAGCGCAATCCGGAAGTAAAAAATTCCTTAACCCCTTTATGCGGATACAGCAAAAACCAGAGTACCAAAAATATACACAGCATAAAACTGATGTAAAAATTACAAAACAGCGACAAAAACAAGGTTCCGATATAGAGCCGGGAATCCTTACGCGTAATTAAGTAATGCAGTCCAAGCACAACCAGCGGTGTCAAAAGCAGTACATCCAACCACATAATGTTCCAATAATAACCAATTACATAGTTGCTAAAGGCATAGCACATACCAAAAAGCACTGCCTTAACGTCCTTATTGTCATATAGTTTTGTCAGCATATAAGACATGGTCAAACTGCTCAAACTGATTTTCAGCCCAATAATCAGAGTCATCGCCATGTTCAGATGAATCTTAGGGAAAAGTAAAATCAACAAATTCAATGGACTGGATAAGTAATAGGCCCACAGAGTCAAAAAATTATATCCCATTGCCCCATTCCAGGAATATAAAAATTCTCCCGTCTCGGTCAACTTGTCATAATACTCAGAAAAAAAGGGCAGATACTGGTGAAGACTGTCAATAATCATCAACGTCTTGTCCCCAAAAGGAGTAATTTCAAAATGGATGCACACTGCCAGAAATAACAGTGCTGGCAGTACAAAGGATGCAATATACACCCAGTTGTTCTTTGCCCATTCCACAATCGTCCGATTCTCTTTTTCGGAAAAAACAAACAGTTTGCTAATGACATAATTGCACACTACCACAACTGCCTGCGTCAACAGTTTGGAAATCATATCCGGGATGTCAAACCACACTGCCAATACATAGACGCCCCCGATTTCAATCGCCATAGTGAACAAACGCCCACCCACGAATTTAAAAAATTCTGTCAGCATCTCCACCGGACGTCTGGAGCCCGACCGGAACGCATAAAACTTATTTGCAAAAAACGCAAAAATAATTGCAAATACAACTGCAACAAAATTACTAAAGGTCAATCCTGCGCCAAAAATATACCGCAAAACGATAAATACAAAAAAATTGACCAGGGTGGTAAATATTCCGGCAATCAAATATCTTATTGCCTCCTTGGACTGCACAAACTGAACTACTCTTTTTATTGCCCCATTCATAAATACTACAAACCTTTCTCTGTCTAACGCACAAGTCCGATTATTTCACAGACTTTTCTATATGCCGGGTATCTCTGACAATGTAAATCGGACGCCGGTTCGTCTCACTCAGAATAGCGCCAATGTATTCTCCCATAATACCCATCAATACAAACTGCAGCGCAAAAAAGAAACTGATTACACTTGCCAGAACACCGATTCCTGACCATACATGAATCCGACAGTAAAGCACTACAGAATATATGGCAAATACCAACGAAATCACCAGAGCAAGTCCCGCAAAAGCAAACCCGGCCCGCACCAGATTCTTTGAAAAATTCACAATGGCAATCACAAACACATTCATCAATCGTTTTACATTGTATTTGCTCTCTCCTGCATACCGTGGAGCTGCTTCATAAGAAAGAATTTTCTTACGGAACCCGATATGCTGAATGTATCCCCGCAAATACCTGCGCTTTTCCCGGTATTCTCTGCGAAACAAATCCGCTACCAATCGATTCATTCCAAAGAAATCTGAAACGTTGCGGACAAATTTGTCATTCCCCAGCCAATTCAGCAACGCATAAAAAGCAGAAGAAGTTATATTTTTAAATAGTCCCGCATCCTTGTTGGAATTACGAACCATCAATACAATCTCGTTATCTTCCAAAAAAGCCTGGTAAATATCCCTTAACTTTTCCGGTGGATGTTGCAAATCCGCATCCATACAGACAATATAATCGCCAGTGGCATAGTCAATGCCCGCAATCATAGCCGCTTCGTGTCCAAAATTTCTTGAAAAATGTATTACTTTAACCCGTTCCTCCGATGCTGCCAGTTCATTCAGGATCACCTCAGTGGAATCCACACTTCCATCATTGACATAAAGCAACTCAAAATCGCAGGGCAGTTCCTGTAGCACTGGAAGAACTGTTTCATGGAATTTCCTGATTACAGATTCCTCATTGTATACAGAAACCACTACTGACAATGTACTCAACTATTTCACCTCATACTATTTATTCGTTCCGCAAACTAGCGCGTGTTTTCTTATATTTTTTATAGTTCACTACATACTTAACAGCCTTTACTGACTCGTAATTAGCCTTTTTACCGACAATCACGCCTTCTCCCGTCTTGCTGTTATAAAAGCAGTGCTCTTCTCCATTTGAACCCAGTTCCTCGGTCTCCTCATAACTCTCTACTTCACCATATCCTGCTGTTGCCAGTAAAGTCGCCGCATCAGAAAACTTTGTAATCTGGGGACGAATGCCATAGATGCTATAGTCAATCCGCATTCCGGTAACTTCAATATACAGGCGCTTTCCGTTATAATTTACCAGTTTCAGTCCACCGGCTTCTGACACATTATAAGTATAGTCATAATAATCCGTTTGATACCTCTCAGTTGTCTCATCAAACTTCACTCCCAGAGTAGAAGCCAGAGTCGCCGCATCGGAATTAATATACTGCTGCACATCTACCGGATGGAAATAATTCTCTACCTTAATATGAAGTCCATACTTCAGCACACCAAATATGGCAGCAATAATACATGCGAAAATAAGCAACTTCTTAAGCAGCGGGGGCATACCGAAAGACACATGCACATCCGTCTTCTCCTTGCTCGGATCATACATCGTTCCCCCACCGGCAGAAACCCCTCCGGAACTGCCAGAAGAACGGTTGTAACTGCCGGCAATAAAAATATCATCTATATTCTGGCTGGGATTCTCGGCAAGATTCGGACCACCGCTCAATCCATATCCGTCAAAACTACTGCGCTCCTGTCCTGACGTGGAATCAGATGTCCCACCCCCAACTGCGGTCTGTGGCTGTCCATATCCCGCCTGAATCGGTTCTGCCTCTGCTCTTCCGGCACGAATCGGTGCCTCCTCTTCCTCGTCCTCCAAGGCTGCATGAATCGGTGCCTCCTCTTCTTCGTCTTCCAATGCCGCATGTAATTCCATGCCACCTGTTTCTGCTCCCAGGCCTTCCTTCATGGCACTTAACCCTTCCCCCATTCCCTGGGTATCAAAATCGCTCAAACTCTGGGGAGCAGAATCAAATCCCATTCCCATATCATCCTGTCCTGCCATGTTCGCTGCATCCCGCGCTCTCATACTGGCATCGCCGGACAGCCCCCCCAGACCGCTATCACCATCAGACAGCCCACCTAATTCATTAAAATCAGACATAACGACTCCTCCTGCTTTCTTCATAATTTTATAAAACATATTTTCACGAAATAATCCTTCTTTCAATTATAACATATTTGTTCTTTGTTTCAAAGGAAAGAATTCGAAAAGGTGTTTATTTTTATAATTTAGATTGTTCTCTAATGTTTTACTATTCTCCAACCCGTTATAAATACTGGTTTTTTTAATTTTCTCTATTTATATTTTTAATTCTTACCAATTTTTTCTTTCATTTTTTCGAAATATTATTAGATAATTTTCAAATTTATTCATGGTATTTATTTTGCTTTTTTATTTTTTATAATATACTTATTGCTTTTATATCCTTTATTATTTATGTTTTCTAATATTTCAAAATAATCTAATCTTGTCCCATAGTTTTTATTTTTATGTAAAAAAACAAGTTTTTACATTATTTGGAATTTCCCCATCTTTTCCTTGTAATTACTGTGTTTTTCTCACATTCCTTCAATATGCTTAATTAGAGGAACTTCTAATATAATCCCTAATTTCCCTGAATTCCGCCTCTTATCTGGACTTCAAAACACTACAATTATTCTGTTTTTAATAAGTCCAGTAGTCTGTTATTTTCCTTTTCTGAAATGCTCCGTAAAAAATGTAATTTATGGTTGAAAAAGACAGGTAAAATAGAGTATCATAGTAGAAGAAAATACATCGAACGATTGAAGGAGGGTATATTATGGAACAGAACACAATTAAAGTACCTGCAAAAGTCAATTCAGCATTGAATTTGAAAGTAATCCCCGGACATTTCGCAACATCCCATTCCCACATTAACTACTATGTGGATATGACTACGTTGAAATCCCGGTTAAGCGAGGCAACCATGGCTGCCAAAATCATAGCACAGCGTTATAGTAGCAGCACTCCTGTAGATACCATCATCTGTATGGATGGTTGTGAAGTCATTGGGGCATTCCTGGCAGAGCAACTGACACAGCAAGGAATCATGTCCCTGAACTCCCATAAAACTATAAGCGTTGTCACCCCGGAAGTACACTCCAACGGACAGTTGATTTTCCGCGACAATCTGCAGTCTATGGTAAAAGACAAAAATATTATTTTGCTGTTAGCATCCGCCACTACCGGAAAGACAATCCAGAAAAGTCTGGAGTGTATTCAGTATTACGGCGGCATCATCCAGGGTATCTCCGCTATTTTCAGCGCTTCGAATCAGGTTGCCGGAATTGAAGTAGATTCCATTTTCCACGCTGAAGACCTCATGGGCTATCAGACCTACGACCCGTCAGTGTGCCCGATTTGCAAATCCGGACAAAAACTGGATGCGATTGTAAATGGCTATGGTTATTCAAAATTATGAGTGTAGAACAGGAATTAACCCACACCACTTTTTTACAACGAGAATATAATTTCAAGCACACTACATACAATGATGAAATCTCAACTATGAGTGCGATTCGTCACGGCGATGTAGAAAAAGCCCGGCACATAATAGACACCTTTCTGGACGATGGATGCGGACATCTCTCTGATGACCCGTCCCGAAACGCACAATATATGTTCGTTGCCGGAATCACTCTGATGACCCGTTTTGCCATAGAAGGTGGCATGTTGGAAAAGGACGCGTTTAACCTGAGCGATTTATATATTCAGAAAATGGATCAGTGCCGCACTTCTCTTACAGATATCCGCGCTTTGTATGAACAGGCATCTCTGGATTTCGCCACACGTGTTCACAAATTGCAAAAAAACAATGTTTACTCGAAACCTGTACTATTGGCAGTAGATTACATCTACGACAATCTTCACTACAATATTTCTGTAGAAGAGGTTGCCAGAGAAGTGAATTTAAGTCCATCTTATTTTTCTGCCTTGTTCAAAAAAGAAACCGGAGTCAGTGTCGCTTCTTATATTCGTAACATGCGCATTGAGGCTGCCAAAAACATGCTGCAATTTTCCGATTACTCCTATCAGGACATCGGCAATTATTTGGCTTTCAGTTCTCAGAGTCACTTTATTAGCACCTTTAAAAAGCAAGTCGGTATGACACCAAAAGAATACCGAATCAAGCATTTTTCAACAAACTGGAGGAACTAAGTCAGTTCCTCCAGATTTTTTATTCCCTTTTTGCAACAAATCCGTATCATTCCCCAATCTGCCAGTACCAGCACAACCAACAGAAGAAGTTCAAAGGCCCACAAGGGAAATTTTGTAAATAAATACAATCCAAGCATAATAACAACAAAAGCCAGAGTTATAATCATTGCATACGCCATATTAAAAAACACGTTGGTATTTCCTCTAAGAGCATTCAGTTCATCATCCCATACCAATTTGGGGTTTACAGTATCCAGATACAATCCAAAATAGGTCACAAACACCACTTCCAGCAGACTAACTATAATATAATACCATGAGGTCAGATTCTCCACTCTCATCCACACAGAGCATAGAACAATGTAGAACACCATAAATCCACCACTGATTATAATACTGACCAGCGCCTTAACATGAAGTTGTACCCGGTAATCTACAGGAATATATTTCATCACATAAAAATGTTTTCCCTCCCGGGTAATGGCACTGGAAGCAATACTATTCGCTGCCGTCAGAAGCACCGTCACTCCAATCACAATCAACACCACAATCCACTGCATGGCTTCATTACCTAGCCGGTAATACAGATAGTATTTATGGAGCAGTCCGGAGTCTGACTGCATCATACGAATGACGTAAAACAGCACCGGCCATAAAATATTTACCACAATGCAGTTCAGAAAAAAGGCAGGGGTGCGTAGCAGTACCAGAAATTCCTTTTTCATGTAGGCTTTCCAAGGCGCTTTCTGTTTTGCTGCAACTGCGCCCTTCCCATTTTGGTGTTTTCTTTTCTTTCCACCTTCGGTACCAGCCCCCATCAGTCCACGGTAATAGAGCATTTGTGCCAGTCCGAGAAATACTGCCACAATCACTATATTGACAAGGAAGTACAGAAGAAACAGGAAAATATTGTGTCCGGACAACGCCTCTGCTAAAAGGTAGTTGGTGGGAAACACCACATTCATTACATTGACAAAAGTCACTTTTCCTGCACCCAGCTGCTCGGTCAGATGATTCATGTCCACTTGCTGTAACAAACCCACTGCTGAGACCGCCACACCAATCAACACAATCATAACCAGCATGGACAGCCGTCGAGCATGATCTTTGTTACGAATCCATTTCGTAAAAGCCATCACAACTACACAGAAGATTCCGCAATAAGCCAAAGGCGCCACCGGTAACAGCAAAACTCCCAAAACCCCAACCGGGTATTCCCACCAGTTTCCTCCTGACGCTGCAAAATAACCTATCAGCCCGCTAAAGAGCACAAGAATCTGCATTACGCTTTCATTTATGTACGCGGTGGTAAATTTTGCGGCAATCACCTTATAGGAGGCTATAGGTAATGGCAGCACAAAGGGAATGTCCCCGGCAAAATAGAATACATTCAAAATTACATTGATTCCAAACACAATGGAAAACAGTGCAATAAAATGAATGACCAGCAGTAACCCATTGCCGTTTCCCATCAGTGCCAGCGTAAGAGCATAGGTCAAATATCCCACCATCAGGCAGCAGGGTAACATAATAAACAGGACTGCCGTAATTCCCAACAATGTGTAAAATAATTTTTGTTTTTTCTGTTTCGGGTCCTCCATCTCGCCGGAGCGTAGAAAAGTACGGACCAGTCGTCTATATACTTTCATCGCTCATCATCTCCAAAAATATTTCTTCCAGGGTGCTGGATGGACTCTGCCGCTCTAATTCCTCCAACGTGCCTTCATACAACAACTTTCCATAGCGAATAATCACCACCCGGTCACACAATTTTTCCGCTACTTCCAATACATGAGTGGAAAACAACACACAGTTCCCCTTCTTCGCATGATCCCTCATCATTTGTTTCAACTGGAAAGCAGATTCCGGGTCCAGCCCCGTCATCGGTTCATCCAAAATCCACACTTTGGGATTGTGAACCAACGCTCCTACTACCATCATTTTCTGACGCATTCCGTGAGAGTAACCAATCATCTGGCGGGACAAAACCTCGCTCAGACCAAATTTTTCAGTAAACTCTTCTATGCGCTGTTGCCGTTCCTCCTGGGAAATTCCATAAATATCCGCAATAAAATCCAAATATTCCATTCCTGTCAACCGCAAAAACTGGTCCGGATTGTCAGAAATATAACCAATTTGCCTTTTTGCCTGCAATGGCTCCTTCACAATGTCATATTCTCCAATTTGTATACTACCACCGTCCGGCTGCAAAATCCCGGTCATCATCTTCATGGAAGTGGTTTTACCGGAACCGTTTGGTCCAATAAACCCTACAATTTCTCCGGGATTCACGGTAAAAGACACATCCTCCACCGCCTTTACCTCTCCGGCAAAGGTCTTTGACACATGCTGAAATGAAATCATACCTGTTCTCCTTTTTCTTATAAAAAAAGCGGAGCCTGGTTTTTCACATGCCCCGCCAATCATCGTTTTGTCTTCTATTCTTTTTTCTTTATTGTCCCCTGTCGCTTTTTTCCAATTCTGTCTACTCCCCAATCATCTTATGTATCATAGCAACCACTTCTTCTCCCAGTTTCTCGGAAAGTTTCTGGGCATCCTCTAAATCCTTACCTTTTACTCCATAGTAAAACTTGATTTTCGGCTCCGTTCCGGAAGGACGTACACAAAGCCATACCCCATCCTGCATATCGTAATACAATACATTGGAATTAGGCAGCCCCGTCGGTGTGATTTTTCCAGTCTTTAAATCTTTTATCGTATCCATCTGGTAATCACGAACAGATTTTACCTTGTAGCCGCCAAACTCTTTCGGCGGATTCTCCCGTAACTGTGCCAATACCTGCTGGATTTTCTCCGCGCCTTCCACACCTGCCAGTGTAATCGACTGGATTCCATCCATGTAATAGCCTACCCGCTCGTACAAATCCATCATGGCATCCCACATCGTCATGCCTTTGTCCATATAAAATGCCGCTGCTTCGCACAGTGCCATCGTTGCTACAATCGCATCCTTGTCCCTTGCATGGGTTCCAATCAGACATCCATAACTCTCTTCAAAACCGAATAAATATTGACCCTTTCCTGTTTGCTCCATTTTCAGTATCTGCTGTCCAATATACTTAAATCCGGTCAATACTTCGATTAAATTTACATCATAATACTCTGCAATGCCATCTGCCATATTCGTCGTAACAATCGTTTTAATGAGAGAACCATCGCTGATATCCCGACCCAAAGCCTTCATTTGACCAATCTCGTAATCCGCCAGAAGGCAGCCGGACATATTACCAGTCAGTACATGGTATTCTCCATCTTTGTCCTTCACATATACACCCAGGCGGTCTGCATCCGGGTCGGTGGCAAGGACTAAATCTGCATCCTTTTCTTTCGCCAATGCCAACGCTAGTGTAAAGGCTTCCTCTGCTTCCGGATTAGGGTACGACACCGTAGGGAATTCTCCGTTGGGAAGTTCCTGCTCTGGAACTACATAAACATTCTCAAATCCCAGTTCTGCAAGAATTCTTCTCGCCGGAATATTACCTGTTCCATGCAACGGGGTATATACGATTTTCAATTCCTTCGCCCATTTTTTTATACATTCCGGATGAAGCACTAATTTTTTTAGTTCTTCCATGTAGACATCATCAATATCCTTGCCAATCACCTGGTACAGACCGGCATTTTTAGCCTGCTCTTCCGGCATGGTGCGAATCATCGCCCAATCTTCCACAGCGCCAACTTCCCGCATAATTCCCACATCGTGAGGCGGCGTAATCTGGGCACCATCCTCCCAGTATACTTTATAACCATTGTATTCCGGTGGATTATGGCTGGCAGTAATGTTAATTCCCGCTATACAGCCCAGATGACGAACTGCAAAAGACAATTCCGGAGTAGGTCTTAAAGATTCAAAAATATATGCTTTAATTCCATTCGCACACAATGTCAGTGCCGCTTCCTTCGCAAACTGGGTAGACATTCTCCGGGAGTCATAGGCAATGGCAACGCCCTGCTCCTCTTTTCCCTGAATCATGATGTAGTTTGCCAATCCCTGAGTAGCGCGCCGCACCACATACTTATTCATACGATTCGTACCGGCTCCAATAATTCCTCTGAGCCCGGCAGTTCCAAATTTCAAGTCGCAATAAAAACGTTCTTTGATTTCATTCTCATTGTATTTAATACTCTCCAATTCAAAATTGGTCTCCGTATCAAAATATGGATTTCTGAGCCACTCCTCGTATACCTGTTTGTAATTCATTGTGTACTCCTTTCTGGTCCCTCTCTTGTATGAATGATGTATATACACAGATTCATTCTTAATATATTCAAAGAAGCACTAATTGGCTTCTGTTGTTACTGTCTGTTCTGTCGTGGATGCCGCCGCTTCTGTTGTCTGTACCGCCTGCTCTGTGGTAGAACCTGAACGAAAAGACTTGCTCTGCTGCGTCGTGCTGCTAGTCTCAGCACTGGAATCCGTCTCCTCAGAAAGAGGAGTCAATTCCACATTTACATTAATATAGGCAGAATTCAGATTGATGGTACCGTTATAGGACTTATATCCTACCGCTCCCACTACTACTTTATGTTTACCATATTCCAGAATAAAATCCGTCCTGCCATCATAATCCACTCCATCAATCGTAATGACACAGTTGTCTGGATTGGTTACAAAATGCATAACACCTCTTCGACAGGCAATAATTGTGAGGCTGGCGAGATTCACCGTCTGTTCCTCGTTCTGGGACACCACAATATCCTTCGTTCCCATCCTGCCATCTTTATCAATCTCCAACGTCCAATTCCCCACCGGAACAGTAAGTACCATATTCTCCGTTACCGGCTGGATGACATTACCAATTGCAATCATTCCCCCAATATAAGTGGAATAATCGGAAAGCCGCACATACCCATGACCGGAAATAACTACCACGGAGCAAATCTTTCCCTTATAGCCTCGGCAGGTAACTGTGTCTTGATCAGAAATCTCTGACAGACTAATGTGTCCTTGTGCTTCTGCCCCATCTGCGGAGGCAACTTCTGTGGAATCTTCCTGTGTTGTCTCTGTTGTCGCTTCCTGCGTCATCTCTGTTGTCTGTTCCTGTGTTTCCGCCTCTTCCTGAGTCTTGTCATATAATACAAGAGAAGCGTTATAGGTGTATTCTTCCCCCATAATCCATATATGATTCTCCTTCTGATTATAGGTAAGTCCTGTCACTTCTTCATATTCCCAAGCATCATAGGAAATCTGAATGGAAGACGCCAGCATATTGTCGGAATCGTACACCACATCCACAATCTCACCAATTTCCAACTGTTCTACCGCAATTGGTTCTTCATAGCGACTCTTAAGTGTAGTAGTCCCATTGTAGGCAATCTTATAAATCCACCCGTTGCCTACATCTGAAATGGAAATCTGAGACAACTCTGTGTCTATATTCGAAATCACACCGGTCACCGTATTGCCGGTTTCCTGTTTCTTCTCCTGAGTGGTACTCTCCTGTGGTGTATCCCCACTAGTGGTATTTCTTCGGGTACACCCTGCCAGCAGACATATACTTACAAGAAACAGAAGGGCAATCATCTGTCGTCTCTGGTTTCTCATGGTATCACCTCATTATCACATACCACCTAATTATAACTCAAAAGTTTGAAAAAATAAAGTCAATGAGCAGATCCTACAAAATCTTCTCTAAATTTTACTAAAAAATCACTTTTTTCTTGGTTTTGTTTTACAACATTACTTAATTTTTCCACCATTTTGGGCGGAACCCAGGTTTTTTTCGAATTAAAATACCGATTTGCGATTTTCCAGAATTTTTCCGGATACATTAGCAGCAAATACAAACATCGGTAATCAATGTCCCGCAAACTGTTTTTTTCGCTATAACCTTTTAATACCGCCTGGGCATACGCATAGTTGTAACTGTTTTTTTCCAGTACCTTTCTCAAAAAATCATACAAATCCTCCAACTGTGCTCCAAAATGAAACTGTTCCATTCCGATTGTCGCCCAGTCCGAATCCTGCCGCATAACATTGTGATGCTGGTAAGAGCCATGACAAAAGCCACTGGCAATTCCATTCTGGGGATATTCCATCATCTCCTTCATCCCCTGAAGACATTCCAACGTTTGCTTTCCCTCCTGTAAAAACAATTCTGCACAATCATTGTACGCCTGCACAAACTCTCCTTTTCTTCCCGGCTTACGCATATAGACAGAAATTCGTTTCAGCTCCCGGTTCCGTTTGGCAAACAACTCAAAGAGCCATTGGTACGCATCCATTGTTTCCTTCATTTCTTCAAATTTTTCTGCCTCTTCCTTTAACTTCCTTTCCTCCTCTGCAATCCAGGTCTGCATTCCCCGGGCACAAGTGTGAAGACACGCCAGATTATAGGCACCTTGCCTCACTTCTTCCAGGGAACCTACTTCCAACTCTCTCCCATTAAAAAAATGCTTTACGAGAAAAGTGGTATGGTACCGATCCTCTGTGAGAAAATTTCCCTCTTTGTTACGGCACAACTGGTCAACCCGGGTAAACCCCTGCTGTATGAGATACTGTTTTACCAGATACTCCCGCTGCAATCTTCCTTCGCTCAGATTGGATTCTGTTACTCCGTACAATAAGCCATCCTGTGATTCACACATCAGCATCTTTCGTCCGCGAAAAATGCGTTTGCGGCAAATATCATAGCAATCTAAGACATCTTCTAATTTTTCCACAAAGTTTCCCCCTTAACATTGTTACCACTACATAAAACGCAGTCGGTTCTATGAATATACTATGACTTGCCATGCAAATTATTCCCATTAAAATACTCCCCTGCAGCCGGAATCAAAAATACCCGCTACAGGAGAGCCTTTATAATACCTTATAAAATTATATTTTGAATTATCTTACACTTCCATATACTACGGAATAAACTTCACTGGAATAAGACTTCTTACCGGACTTCAGAACCGGAACTACACGAACGTAATAGGTCTTGCCAGATTTCAATTTCTTTTTACCATACTTTGTAATCGTAATGGAATTCGTGTTCTTTCCAACGGTCTTAACCTTCTTGTAACCCGTCTTCTCCGCAGTAGAAATATATACCTTATATTTGGTTGCACAATCTACTTTATTCCATGTAGCACGAATCTTTCTGCTACCACCTCTTCCTTCAATAGAAGCAACTGAGAAATAGTGGTAACTGCTCCAAGCACCATATTTCTTGACACCATTGATTTCCACATAGGCACGGGCACGGTATTTCAGACCTTTTTTGCGGTATGCATTATACTTAAAATAACTGCCGGATGTGTCAGTGCTGAATATTTTCTTATTCCCCTTAATGGTATAAACAACAACATCCACGCCATCTGCTCCTGACGGTCTGGTAGAAGAAAAATTAATCTCTTTCAAAGCAGACCAAACATTAGAGATTCCATAAGTACCCTCAGTCATCTTGGCAGGCAATGTCTTAACCCATACTCGCTCGCTGCCGCTTCCCTCTACTGTAGTTGTACCCGTAACTACCGCTGGAGTTACATATAAAGGGCTATAAAAACCGGGATACAGATTCGGAACTACTACACTGGGAGTATTGGAAGTTGCCAGCACAACATCATTGCTATCCTTAACAATATAAGTATTCGCACCGGGTGCTGCATTCCAAGCCAGTGTCACAGAATTTGTCGTTGCATCAGACTGAATCAAACCGGTTACTGCAGTCGGAGCAGTTACAACCTGAATCGGATCAGAATACTCACCACATGTATTGCCCTTGGAAGAATAAATATAAGCCTGTACTCTTACATAGTATGTAGTACCGGGAGTCAATCTATAAATCGTCT
>JAQXNR010000130.1 GCA_029098105.1 Lachnospiraceae bacterium | reverse complement strand
TTTAAACCTGTTTACCGGAATTGTTTTTTGGATCCTTCTCATTGCTTTTGTTGCATATTTAATCGTCTATTCCAAAAAGAATGGTGCCTCCGAGGATGTGGAGACAAAGGAACTGGCGGTATGGCAGATTCTGCTTTTTATTGTAGGCGGATTGGCTGCAATTGTGTTGGGAAGTGACATTACAGTAGATGGGGCGACTGCGGTTGCTAAAATTCTCGGAGTGGATGACCGGATTATTGGACTTACTGTTGTGGCATTTGGAACTTCTCTGCCGGAGCTGGTTACTTCTGTAACGGCTGCACGCAAAGGTAATGCTGATATTGCGGTAGGAAATATTGTGGGAAGCAATATTTTTAATATTTTATTTGTGCTGGGTACCACCTGTCTGATTCGCACAGTCACTTTTGGAAGCCAGTTCCTGATTGACGGATTGGTGGCTGTCGGTGCGGCGGCACTTCTGTGGTTGTGTGTATTGCCCAAAAAGGAATTGAGACGGTCAGGAGGAATTCTCATGCTGGTTTGTTATGGGGCATATTTTGTGTACCTGTTGCTGGCTTAAATGCTTTTTTCTGCCGGGCGTGTGTCTTGTAAATTATTTCGTAATATGGCATAATATAGGGGAAACTGACGAGTCAATGTGATATGCAAAATGATAAAAGGAGCGAGAGCATGAGTAAACTGGTATATTTTGATTACTGTGCTGCAATTCTATTATTGATATTGCTTGTTTCTACAATTTTTCGAAAAATGACCAAGGGACGGTTGAATCGACTTTTTCTGGTGATGGTTGCAGTTTCCCTGATTGCGGTTGGAGCAGATATATGGGCTATTAATCTGGACAATATGGGAGTTGGGAATCGGACAGGAAAATATATTACGCATGTGATGTATTTGTTTTTTCATGGACTGGTTCCGCCTCTTTACATAGTTTACCTCGTAGCCCAGACAGATACTTGGCACAGACTGTATAAGAGTGTGTGGATGAAATTGCTGTTACTTTTTCCTTATGGGATAGTGACGATGGTGATGGTGCTGAATTTCCATTTTCACAATTTGTTCTATTTGGATGCTAAAGATACATATACAAGAGGTCCGCTGTTTTTTATTTTGTATATTTCAGCGGTGTACTATATTATTATGGGAATTATTTACTTGTGTAAGTATCGACAGTTATTCAGTAAACGACGTTTTTTTGCGCTGCTGTCCCTTTTTCCGTTGATGGTGGTTGCTGTGGTAATCCAGTATTTCAGACCGGAATATGTGGTAGAGATGTTTGCCCAGGTTTCTGCGTTGACCTTTATTTCCATGATGGTACAGCGTCCGGAAGAAATTATAGATACGACTACTGGATTAGGCAAGTTCAGTGCTTATACAGCAGATATGCGGCGGACTTTCCAGAATCATAAAAACATTCAGATTATACTAATCAATATTATAAATTACCAGTCGCTTCGGGATATGCTGGGTTATGAAGGAATTGATGAACTATTGCAGAAAGTGGCAGTGTTGCTGGAGGGAATTAATAAGAGTCAACACAGCAATGCAGAACTTTATTATTTGGGGAGCGGCAAGTTTCGTTTTGTCATAGAGGAGAGTTTTTTTAAACGGACGGAATTAACTGCGCAGACAATCAATGAGGCATTGAAGGCTGATTTTATGTTGAATGGGACAGAAATCAATCTCGTTTCCTGTGTCTGTGTTGCAAAATGTCCTCAGGATATTCAGGATGTAGAATCCCTGCTCGCCTTTGGTAATGATTTGAATAATCAGCATTATAACGGTGAAGTATTCTATGCTGCAGAAATTTACAAACCGGACTATTACAATCTAATGAAGGATATTAATCATATTCTGGAGCGGGCGATTTCCGAAAAGAAATTCGAAATCTATTACCAGCCGATTTATTCTATTTCGGAGAAGCGGTTTAATTCGGCGGAGGCGTTGTTACGTTTGAAGGATGAAAAATATGGGTTCATATCACCGGAAATTTTTATTCCCGCGGCGGAAAAGAGTGGATCGATTCACAAGATTGGACACTATGTTCTGGAAGAGGTGTGCCGCTTTATTTCCAGTGAAGAATTTCAAAGGCTGAATCTGGATTATATAGAAGTCAATCTCTCTGTGGTACAGTGTATGCAGAGCAACCTGGCATCGGAGATATTGAAACTGCTTCACCAGTATAAAGTTCAGCCCTCTCAGATTAATCTGGAAATTACAGAGACAGCGGCTTCCTATGCTCAGAAAACAATGATGAAGAATCTGGATTGCCTGACAAAAGCAGGAATTCAATTTTCACTGGATGATTTCGGAACCGGTTACTCCAATATGCGGCGGATTGCCTCTATGCCGTTTCATTTAATTAAGTTGGACAAGACATTTACGAATTTGGAACAGAATCCGAAGATGCGGATTGTATTGGAGAACACGATACGAATGATTAAGGATATGAATATGAAGATTGTGGCAGAGGGAATTGAGACTGAATGCCTTGTAAGACAGTTTGCAGAGTTGCATTGTGAGTACATACAGGGATATTATTATTCCCGACCGATACCCCGTCCGGAGTTTGTAACTTTTATTGAACAGGCGATGGAGCAGGGGTAGAATATAGAAATAGAAAAACCGGGTAAAAGCCCGGTTTTTTACTTGATTAAAATATGTTAAAATGGTTTAATCGGTAGATACTACCAGAGTTTCATAGCCCATAGAGCGGAGTTGGCGTGCCGCCGCTGCTGCCTGATCCAGTTCACTGTAATCACCGACCTGGACTGCAT
>JAQXNR010000129.1 GCA_029098105.1 Lachnospiraceae bacterium | reverse complement strand
GTCCTTAAAAGTTAAGGGCGGCAGTTTTTTTGCGTAAAAACATTGACGGAGAGTGGAATGGGTGTTATACTAACTGTATCATATCAAGTGGTACAGTTGGTACAGAGGAGGTGCAATATGATTTCCTTGGATTTAAGGGGAAGTAAGCCAATTTATGAACAGATTGTAGAGCAGATGAAGCGTAATATTAGCAAGGGGTATTTGAAGCCGGGCGATGCCATTCCCTCTGTGCGGCGTATGGCACTGGAACTAACTATCACACCGGGAACTGTGGCGAAGGCATACCAGGAATTGGAACGGCAGAAATTGATTGAAACGATTCGGGGTAAAGGCACCTTTGTGGCATCACAAAAGCAGAAAATGGATGACGACCGGGTGGAGCAAATTCGTCGCCAGCTGGCTTCAGAGGTGTTAGAATTGAAACTGATGGGCATAAAACGGGAGGAAATTGCAGAATTGTTCAATGAAATTTATGATGAACTGTAAAGTGGAGGTGGAGTTATGATTGAAATAAAAAATGTAAGTAAAAATTATGGAAAGTGCAAGGCGGTGCAGGATGTCAGTATGGTTGTCCGGGATGGGAGTATTCATGGATTAATAGGGGAGAACAGTGCCGGTAAGACAACATTGATTAAGACTATGGTGGGGATTTATAAGCCGGATGCAGGAAGCGTGTTGTACGATGGCAGGCCGATTTTTGACAATCCTGAGGTGTTGGCGGAGATGGGATATGTGGCGGATGCCAATGAATATATTCCCGCATATACGGTAGAGGGGATTGCACGGTTTTATGGTCGGGCATTTTCTGGTTTTCAAAAAAAGGATTTTTGGGAAATGAATGATATTTTTCAATTAAACCCCAAAAGTGCGATTTCCTCTCTTTCCAAAGGTCAGAAAATGCGGTTGGCATTTATGTTGAATATAGCAAGACATCCGAAGTATTTGATTATGGATGAACCAACGTCGGGAATCGATCCGATAGGCAAAAAAGAACTGCTGCGGATTTTGGTTTCGGAAGTGGAGAAAAGGGGGACTGCAGTTTTGATTTCTTCCCATCATCTGGGAGAACTGGAGAGCATATGTGATGATGTGACGATGATGAAAGAGGGAAAAACAGTTGTCAGCCAGAGTTTAAATGAGGCAAAGGAGAATTATGCGAAGGTGCAGATTGTATTTCCCAAAGGGCTGCCAACTGGTTTCACCCAGTGGGAGGAGGTACTGCAATACCGCAACATAGGGAGTATTTACACGGTAATACTGTCTTCTTACGACGAGAACATACACAGGAAAATCATGGATGCGGGAGCAGAGTTTATGGAGGTTCTGGATGTTTCTCTGGAGGAAATGTTTCTGTTTGCAAATGGGCAGGGGGTGAAGACAGATGAAACAGGAAAGTAAAGGAAAAAAATTGTGGCATATTTATAAAGAATACTTTTTGGGCAGCCTGGTGTATTACAGTCTGGTTTATGGAGCGATGTTTCTGTTTGTGTTAAAGGCTCTTTTCTGGGGAGACGGGGATTACGCTGTGGCGGGGTTTCACATAACAGCTTTTGAGGATGCATGGGAGACAATGTTGCTGCTGCTGTGCCTGCCAATGATTTTGAATCTTCTGGTGCGGAATTACTATTTAAGTGAGAAAAAAACACGGGAGTTTTTGCTCACATTACCGGTAAAACGCAGAGACAGAGAATGGTTTAGTGTAATTGGGGAAGGGGCTGCATTTATGATTCCGCTGCTGGTAATTTGGGGCATAGTGATGCTTCTGCTGGCGGGGGAAACTTCGGAGACAAAGTGGAGAAGTAGTGGGGTTTTTGTCACGGCATTCCTTCTTACCGTGAATTTTTATTTACTGCAACAAGTATTGCTGCGGCTTATGAGGGAAAAAGTGGCTGCAGTTTTTTTGGGATGTCTGCTTTGGCAATTAAAATATTGTTTTCGAACAGGAGATGAATATAGTTTTCTGGTTATGGCAATTTTTTTGCTTTTTCTGATATTTTTAATTGCCCATCCTTTGGGAGAAGACCGGAAAAGATTTTGGAAAAACAACGGTTTTGCTTTTTTGAAAGCGGAGGAAAAAGAAGAAACTGCAAATAGCAGGCATGATGGTTTTTTTGGTTATTTACAACTTTACAGAGGATTTTACAGAAACTGTTTGGTGGGTACTGTGTTGGTCTTTGTGGTTGCGGTAATCGTAACCGGGGTGGGAACCCGAAAAACGCAAGAAGGTTACCGGGCGTATACAAAGGATATGGTAACATTGGTAGAGTATGCACAGTCCATGGAGTATAAACAGAATTTGGAAGAAGGGGATATTGGTCTGAAACAATGGTATGATTCTTTGGAAAAGGCATACGGTCCTTATTTGAAAGAAATGCGGTCGGGGCAGCTGGTTGTGAACATGGGATACCTAGAATTCGACCGCAGCCCGTTTCTATGGTCGGTTCTGGAAGTAGCCAATGTGGGTGCCCCTCCTGTAGAGGAGACGGAGTTTGTAGAAAATAAAGCACAGTACATGACAAATATGCTTTACCATGTGGATTCCCAAGTGCTGTTTATGCTGGTGGTACTGGTGCTGTTGTTTCAGATGTGGAAACACCGTGGGCGTCTTCGGGAATTTTTGGCGCAATTGCCTTTTTCAGAAATCCCTTTGCGGGAATTTTCCTCGAAATGTTTTGCATGTGCTGTTACCAGATGGGTGTAGCGGACTATGGTATATGTC
>JAQXNR010000128.1 GCA_029098105.1 Lachnospiraceae bacterium | reverse complement strand
ATCAGCATTCCCATTTAGTGTAAAGATTTTTGAATTTGTTTCACATTGGAATTGTAAATTCGTTTTAGAAATTGAAACAGATTGCGGATTGATGTCAACACCTACCGCATTGCGATTAAGTAGTTTTGCCTCTACTAAGGTTGTTCCACTACCCATAAATTGATCTAAGACCCAATCACCGGGATTTGAATAGCGAAGTATCAGATTTCTCGGTACATATGGTGACCAATTTCCTCGATACTTTCCCGAGTGCGTTGCGCAACTTCCTCTATCTGGAAACGACCAGACAGTTGTTGGCTCAAGTTCAAAATTATTTGGTTCTAATCTTATAAGTCATCCCCCCTCTTTATTTGTTATATGATTATAACCCAAATATTTATAAAATTCTACTATTTTTCCATTAATCAAAAACCCCCAAAGCACAGGGCTTTGAGGATTTTTGTAAATAATACTCTGTTTGAAACTATCTCTTTGAAAACTGAGGAGCACGACGTGCCTTCTTTAAACCGTACTTCTTACGCTCTTTCATACGAGGATCACGAGTTAAATAACCAGCGCTCTTCAATACTGGACGGTAATCTGCATCCGCCTCCAGCAAAGCTCTTGCAATACCATGTCTGATGGCACCAGCCTGACCGGTAAATCCGCCACCCTTAACGGTAACAATCACATCGAACTTATCCGTAGTCTTAGTTGCCTCTAACGGCTGACGAACGACAATCTTCAAGGTCTCAAGACCCAAGTACTCGTCAATGTCTCTCTTATTGATGGTGATTTTACCAGTACCTGGTACTAAGTAAACACGCGCTACACTGCTTTTTCTTCTACCTGTTCCGTAATATCTTTCCTTTGCCACGATTTCGTTCCTCCCTATTAGTATTTAATCTCTAATTCTTTTGGCTGCTGAGCCTGCTGCTCATGCTCTGGACCAGCATAAACGTGAAGTTTCTTAATCATCTGACGACCCAACGGTCCCTTGGGAAGCATTCCCTTAACTGCCAAATATAAAACATCTTCCGGCTTCTTAGCCAACTTCTCTTTCAAAGTAGTTTCCTTCAGACCGCCTACATAACCAGAATAGTTATAGTATACCTTCTGCTCCAATTTCTTACCAGTCACCTTAATCTTATCTGCATTTACTACCACAACATAATCACCAGTATCAATGTGGGGAGTAAATGTCGGTTTATTCTTACCTCTTAAAATTGATGCAATCTCAGATGCCAAACGTCCTAATGTATGTCCTGTAGCGTCAACTACATACCACTGTCTCTCGATTGTTGATGGGCTAGCCATATAACTCTTCATGAGTGTTCCTCCTTATTATAAATAAATGTTACGTCTGTCAAAACAGACCTCCGCTAAATTGCCATATACCTGCAATGTCCGAAACAGGTATCCAGCGTATATGGAAAACTCTTCCCGGGGCTATGGGCAGAGTAATCACACATTGTCACAGTTAAATATTATATTACACGCATCCACATGTGTCAATGAAATTTCTCAAGTATTTTTGATTTTTTTCAATTTTACTAGTTAAAAAGAGCCTTACTCCGTATCCGGATAGGCAATTTCCACAAGAGTCAGTCCCTGTGGAGGTGCTTTGGGTCCTGCTTTCTGCCTGTCTTTAGCCTCTAACATGTCCTTCACCTGCTCCGGTTCGTACAGTCCCGTTCCCACCCGCGCCAGCGTTCCCGCAATAATGCGAACCATGTTGTAAAGGAAACCATTTCCCCGAATTCGCATCCTTATCACGTCCCCTTCCCGGGTAAGGCTGAGTTCATAAATCTCCCGAACCGTAGTGAGAACCTGCGTCCGTGGGGTACAAAAACTTTTAAAATCATGTTCCCCCACAAGGTAGTTTGCAGCCTGCTGCATTTTTTCCACATCCATCGGGTAATACACAAAATAAGTATACAGCCTTCTTGTGGGGTCAGGAATCTTTCGGTTCAAAAAACAGTATTCATAGGTCTTTACCGTGTTCTGATACCGAGGATGCCAGTCCTTAGGCACTTCGTCAGAGCGCTGAATCCGAATATCTTCCGGCAACCTCTGGTTCAGTGCAAAGCAGAATTTTTCTCCAGGAATCCGGCTACTGGTGTCAAACACCGCCACATTACCGAGAGCATGTACACCGGAATCGGTACGACTGGCACCAATCACAGCAATCTCCTCCCGGCATAGTTCGGTCAAAGTTCGGTTTAATACCTCCTCAATCGTAATTCCATTGTTCTGAATCTGCCATCCGCAATAATGAGTCCCATCATAGGAAACCCACAGCCTCACTCGCTTCATAACTTCTCTCCTCAACTACACATTGGTAATTATTTTTAATACAATCATGAAAAACAAATAGAGTAAAACCACCACGTACGCTACCCAGTCCCGTTTCTCATAGTGCAACGGGTACATTTTTGTTCTGCCCTCTCCTCCCTGGTAACACCGGGACTCCATTGCCA
>JAQXNR010000127.1 GCA_029098105.1 Lachnospiraceae bacterium | reverse complement strand
AACTGCCTTGTCCGTCAGGTATATCAGGCAATCAAAAAAATAGATTCCAGCGTGGAGTTTGGAATTAGTCCGGCCGGAAATATTGACAATCTGAAGAGCAAGACTTCCTATTATGTTGATATTGACCGATGGGTTTGCAATAGTGGTTATGTGGATTATATTTGTCCGCAGATTTACTGGGGATTTCAAAATGGGCAGTATTCCTATGACAAAGTACTGAAAAGATGGATTCAGTTGTGCAGCAAACGTAAGGTAAAATTGTATGTGGGACTCGCCATGTATCGCACCGTGTATTATGGCAGCAGCGAATGGAGAACTAGTAAAACAATTATGAAACGATCCGTGGCTTATGCCAGAAAGACGGGAAAAACGGATGGATTTTACTTCTTTACATACAGTAGTTTTGTGAATGCAAAAGCGGCAAAGGAGAAAGAAAATCTTGTGGCAGAATTAAAGAAAAAGAAGTAAAATAGAATGGGAGGTGACCTTTATGGATAGCAGTATTGCAGAATTAAATGAGATTATAAAAGAGAATGACCATATTGTGTTTTTTGGTGGGGCAGGAGTGTCCACAGAGAGCGGAATTCCGGATTTTCGCAGTCAGGACGGACTGTATAACCAGAAATATAAATACCCACCGGAAACTATAGTAAGCCATACTTTTTTTGTGCAGAAAACAGAAGAGTTTTATGAATTTTATAAAGACAAAATGATTGCACTCTGGGCAGAGCCGAATGCTGCCCACAAGAAACTGGCAGAACTGGAGACGGCAGGAAAATTGACGGCAGTCATTACCCAGAATATTGACGGACTCCACCAGAAGGCGGGTAGCAAGAAGGTGTATGAACTACACGGTTCTGTGCACCGTAATTATTGCCAGAAATGCGGTAAATTTTATACTGCCGAGGACATTATGCAAAAGGAAGGGGTTCCCTATTGTGAATGCGGTGGGTTGATTAAACCGGATGTTGTGCTCTATGAAGAGGGATTGGACAGTAATGTGATTTCAGGCAGTATTAAGGCAATCAGCGAGGCAAATGTGCTGATTATTGGAGGGACCTCCCTGGCAGTTTACCCGGCTGCAGGCTTTATTGACTATTTTCGTGGGAAACATCTGATTGTCATCAATAAATCCCAGACGCAGAAAAGTGTAGGGGCTACTTTGACCATACAGCAGCCAATCGGAGAAGTATTTTCCCAAATAGAAGTTGGGGTGTAAAAGGTCGATTTTTTTAAGGACGTTTCAGAATAACATAGACGCCGGGATGTTCTTCCAGTGTGGCATAACCGTGGTCTATATATAACTGGATTTCTTCTCCCAGTTTTTCGTCGGAGAAACCGTCGCGCAAATCAAATACCGCATAATCCGTTTCGTAGATAGTCTGAGTCTCTGTGATTGCACCGTCTACCATATAAATGGTTTTGCGTTGCGCCAGTTGGGGTACGAAGAAAGTGCTGGCAGACACACTGGCGTTGTCCGGAATTTGGGAGAGCATTTCCTGAACGGCTGCCCGTTGCGCGGAATTGTTGCAGTAGTCTTGAAAATAATAGCGTCTGGCACCAATCTGGCTGGTAAAAGCATAGAAACTGAAACAAAGGCACAGTAACAGCAGTGCATGTTTCGGTTTCTTTTTTAATTCCCGGAGATTGAGAAGACTCATATAGAGAAGGAACATATAAGGACCGAATACATACTGGTAGAAAACAGAATGCTGGTAAGTATAGGAAGGCAGCAGGTTAATGAACAGGAAAGGAATCAGCAGCAACAGACGACTGTACTTTCTTGTGTAAAAGGGAAGAATAGTCAGAGGCAGAAACATAGTAATTGCAAATTCCAGTTTGTCCTCGGTAAACATCTGGGTGAGAAGGTAAGCAGGATTGGTAACCAGAGTCTGTAATATTCCTAATAATCCCTTGTCTGCATCGCATACTAAATTGCTGTAGTGATTTGTCATAAGTCCCTGCCCATGAATGGACAAATAGGTAAAGGCGAGACTTATCCATATACTTCCAATGCCCAGCAGAGGAAGGGCATATTTTACATCCCGGTGTCCAATAAGAACATAGCAGCCGAATACCAGAACAAACAGGGCGGCATCTTCTTTTACGGAGCAGACAAGAAGTGCCAGCATAAGCATTCGGAGCAGGTATTTTTTTTCATAGAAGTAAAAGAGAAATAGGAGCAGTGGAATGAGAAATACATTTTCGTGGAAATCGTAAAAGCATCCTCCGGTGGTGGCAGGGGAAAGTCCGTAGATGAGGCAGAATATCATGGTACATCTGGGGGACAACTGAAAATGACGGCATAGCAAAAGCAGTGGCAGGAATCCAAGAAGAACCGCACCTGCCTGAAGAATTAACAGTGTCTGGGCATAGGGAAACAGGCAGTAAAAAGGTAACAGTAAATAGAAGAACAGAGATGTGTGAACGCTGCTGTGAGACATCCACTCGTTTCGTTCACAGGAGGTATACATGGTAAAGTTTTCTTTCATGGTGTGGAACATCTGAATAAAAATTCCCATGTCAAAGGTGGAACTGCGGGAAAGGCAGTAACGGCTGATGGTAATTGTGCAGATGTAGAGAAACAGGAAAAGTGCGGAGGCAATGACAATAGTGTAACCGGTCCGGGAGGAAAGGTGGAATCGGTTTTCTTCTGCTTCTATTCTGGAAAACAGGTAATAGAGGACGAAGGCAGTGAACAGGCAGACAGCAAACAGAAAAGAGACTTCACTGCTGGCGGTCAGTACCCGGAAACTGTATAGCAGGGTTCCAAAAAGCAGGAGAGGAATATCCAGAGAAATACTGGACAAAGTATTCATAATGGTAAACAGAAGAAAACAGAGAAGGACTTTGAAAAGAAACATGACCAGACCTTCTTCAGCACAGAATTCCAACTGTAAAAAGGTAGTGGAAGAAAGGCTGTTCAACAGAGAAATAAAAATCCAGGAAGTGAGCAGCCGGGTGAAAAAAGTTTCTATAGAAAAAGAAG
Organism: Lachnospiraceae bacterium; assembly: GCA_029098105.1. Classification (GTDB taxonomy): domain Bacteria; phylum Bacillota; class Clostridia; order Lachnospirales; family Lachnospiraceae; genus NC2004. Next base: position 6,870 of record JAQXNR010000127.1, on the reverse strand, counting down.
GTAACTTGGTATGCATAACAGTGTTTCCTTTCTGATTTTTGTATGTTTTGTCTTAATTCCAATTCAGCATAAGTATAGCATAAATCATGGAGAAATTGGGACTTTTCTTATTTTCCTAAATATGTTATACTATTGAATGCATATAGTCACTTAAGAGACAGAGTGTTTTAAAGAAATGGAAGGATTCCTTTTGTTTAAAGCATTCTTATATTGTCCTCAAGGACAGGGAATAGGATTCAGATAGAACAATAAACAGAAAGGAAGATGTACATGGCACAGCGGAGCAATTCAGAGATTATGAAAGAGATTCGGACATTGTCAGAAAAGTGCAGGACATACAGTAGTATTGATTCCGAGTTATTTGCAAAATATGATGTCAAGCGGGGATTGCGTGACTTAAATGGTAAGGGTGTTTTGGCAGGTCTGACGGAGATATCCGAGATTATTTCCTATACTGTAGTGGATATGGATATGAAGCCCTGTGATGGTAAACTTTTTTACCATGGCGTAGATGTAGAAGATTTGGTTTCTGGTTTTATGAGTGAAAATCGGTTTGGTTTTGAGGAGACTATTTACCTCCTTTTATTTGGTACGTTGCCCACAGAGACAGAGTTGGATGATTTTAAGAAGATTCTGGTGGAGAAACGGGAGTTGCCCAATGGATTTACGAGGGATATTATTATGAAGGCTCCCAGCCGGGATATTATGAATGCCATGAGCCGGAGTGTGCTGGCTCTGTATTCCTATGATGAACAGCCCAATGACACTTCTCTGGAGAATGTACTCTCCCAGTGTTTACAGTTGATTTCCGTATTCCCACGGCTCGCCGTGTATGCATATCAGGCATACAATCACTATTACAACGACAAGAGTCTGATTATACATGCACCGGACCCGGAGAAATCTATTGCAGAGAATATATTGTATATGCTCCGGGCAGACAACCAGTATACAGAACTGGAAGCGAAAATTTTGGATTTGGCTTTAGTGCTTCATGCAGAGCACGGCGGGGGAAACAATTCCACCTTTACTACCCATGTTGTAACTTCTTCTGGTACAGATACCTATTCTGCTATTGCGGCTTCTCTTGGGTCATTAAAGGGACCAAAGCATGGTGGTGCTAATATTAAAGTAACGGAAATGTTTAATGATATGAAGGAGAAAGTCAAGGATTGGGAAGATGAAGCAGAAGTTGCCAACTATTTAAAGGCATTGCTGCACAGGGAAGCATTTGACCGCCAGGGATTGATTTATGGTATGGGACATGCAGTATATTCCGTGTCTGACCCCCGGGCACGCCAGTTGAAGATTTTTGTAGAGGATTTGGCAAAGGAAAAGGGACTGGACAAGGAATTGCGGTTGTATAAGACAGTAGAGCGGTTGGCACCGGAAGTCATTGCAAGAGAGCGGAAGATTTACAAAGGTGTTTGTATTAATGTGGATTTTTACAGCGGATTCATTTATGACATGTTGAATCTGCCTCATGAGTTGTACACGCCGCTGTTTGCCATTGCCCGGATTGCGGGGTGGAGTGCCCATCGGTTGGAGGAACTGGTCAATGCCGGAAAGATTATTCGTCCTGCCTATAAGGCAGTTTGCAAGCATAAGGATTATATTCCCCTGGAAAATCGGGATGAGGAATAAGAACAGGAAAAGGGATGCCATCGTGTTACGGTGACATCCCTTTTCTCGACTGTAGGGTACAGTTTTTATTTTTCGTTCTGGTTATTCAGAATCAACTGGTTGATTAAATAGGTATAGACTTCGCTGCTCTGTTCTTTCCAGTTGTCACATACAGCGATTGCCATATCCTTTGTGGCAACGTTCAGTTTGATGTTCAGCACAGTAGAATTCTTTTCTTTTACGACGCACTCCACAATGTATTCGTTGTCCGAAGCGGGAATGTAGTTGGAATATACCTCCACCTCATTGCGGAGTTTGTATTTATTTTCTGTAAAAAAGTCCAGCACATCATCCTGAAAACCGTCGGAAATTTTATACTGAAACATTTCCAGTGCTTCCTCTCCGGCGGGGGTAAGAGAATACTGGGAGGAATTGCGCACAGTTTCCTTTGAGACGAATCCGTTTTCCAGCAGAGAATTTAAGGATTGCTGTAAAGTCAGGAAGTCGGTATAACTGCGGTCCACGAAGAATTCGGAAAACTGCGATGTATTCAGCGGAAAATCAACTTTTTTCAGCATAAATAAAATGACCAGTTTGTAAATGGTGAGAGCATCATTCTGCATGGGAATCCTCCTTTCTGTTTGCTTGTATGGGGGATGGCTGTTCAACATTACTGTCGGCATACATCCCCTGATGGATGTTTCGTTTTTTAAAGGTGGCTGCCAGTGTGTTCAGCACCTTTCTCTTATTTGTCGTCCACTGAGGAAACAAAAGCAGTGATTTGGGACCGTCACCAGTCAGACGGTGAATTACCATGTCGGAACGCAGATGGGCAATCAAGGTAGTTACCAGATTGCAGTATTCCTCCATAGAATAGAACGGGAGAAATGGCTGTTCTTTTTCCAGTGAGTTCGTATAGTCTGCTGCTAAATCCGTTCCCTTTAAGACATGGAGCAGAGCCAGTTTTACGCCCTGAATCGGAAGGCGGTTTAAATAATGCATTGTTTCTATCATCATTGCTTCGTTTTCCCCGGGTAACCCGAGAATGATGTGGACCACAATGGGGATGCCGGCGGCATGTAAACGGGCAACTGCATCTTCGAAAACGGGAAGGGAATAGCCACGGCGGATGTAGGCAGCACTATTCGCATATATGGTTTGCAATCCCAGTTCCACATAGACCGGGTGCTGACGGTTCAATTCTCCAATATAGGAAACTACATCCGGCGGAAGACAGTCGGGGCGGGTTCCAATGGCAAGTCCCACAACCTGAGTATCTCTTAAGGCTTCCTCATACAAATTCTGTAGTTTGACAAGAGGGGCATAGGTATTGGTAAAAGCCTGAAAGTAAGCGATGTAACGGGCATCCTTGGGCTGCTTTATTTTGTGGCAGACTTGTTCTTTGGCAACTTGTAACTGTTCGGTAATAGAAAGGCTTTGGGAGGCGGCGAAATCGCCGGAGCCTCCCTGACTGCAAAAAATGCATCCTCCTGTCCCGATTGTGCCGTCCCGGTTGGGACAGGTAAAGCCGCCGTTTAGTGACAGTTTGTAAATTTTTTGCCCAAAGGTCTGTTTATAATAGTAGTCCAAACTGTAGTAGGGCTTGTCTCCCCAGCGTGTCTTCTGCATTAGTAAATATGTTCCTTAATGGCGTTGCTGACGGCTTCGCAGACCCGGGGGTCAAAAGGTTGTGGCATAATATTGTCTTCGTTCAATTCCTCGTCGGGAACCAGTCCGGCAATGGCTAAAGCGGCAGCCAGTTTCATTTCTTCTGTGATTTGTTTGGCTCGACCTTCTAAAGCACCTTTAAAAATACCCGGAAAGGCAATTACATTATTAATCTGATTCGGAAAATCAGAACGTCCGGTGCCAACAATGCGGGCGCCGGCTTCTTTTGCCAAATCCGGCATAATCTCCGGTACCGGATTTGCCATAGTGAACAGAATCGCATCTTTATTCATGGAAGCCACCATTTCTTTCGTCACAATGTTTGGTGCGGAGACACCTACAAAAATATCTGCGCCCTTTAGGGCATCTGCCAGAGTTCCGGTTGCGCCGGAGAGGTTCGTGACTTTACACATTTCCTTTTGCATCCAGTTCAGATTCGGGTAGTCCTTTGAAATAATACCTTCCCGGTCACACATGGTAACATTGGGGAAACCGTAGTTTAACAGAATTTTTGTGATGGCAATGCCAGCAGAACCAGCACCATTTACTACAACGCGGCAGTCCTCTTTTTTCTTGCCTGTAACTTTCAAAGCGTTGATGACGCCGGAGAGAACCACAATGGCAGTGCCGTGCTGGTCATCATGGAATACCGGAATGTCCAGTTCTTTTTTAAGACGCTCTTCAATCTCAAAACAGCGGGGAGCTGAAATATCTTCCAGATTAATACCGCCGAAAGCCGGGGCAATTCGTTTTACGGTTTCGATGATTTCCTCGGTATCCTGAGTATCCAGGCAGATTGGGAAAGCATTTACGCCGCCGAATTCCTTGAACAGCACCGCCTTTCCTTCCATGACGGGCATCGCTGCAAGAGGTCCGATGTTACCCAGTCCCAGTACCGCACTTCCGTCAGATACTACGGCTACAGTGTTGGACTTGATAGTATAGGTGTACGCTGCATCGGGATTCTCAGCAATTACCTTGCAGGGCTCTGCTACGCCAGGGGTATAGGCCAGTGCCAGGTCTTCTTTAGATGCCACATGGCATTTGCTCTGGGTGTTGAGTTTTCCATTCCATTCTTCATGTAACTGTAATGCTTTTTCGTTGGTTGTCATAATGCCTGCTCCTTTTTATATAGTATTTGTTTACGCAATTATGTTTATTGTACCACCAGACGAAAGAAAAGAAAAGAGTGCAACTTGACTTTGACCGGGGAGTTTTGTAATAATAGTGGTTAGAAAAAGTGTAGGAGGAAAAGAGAATGCGTTTTGTAATACAGCGGGTCACTAAGGCTCAGGTAACCGTAGAACAGCAGGTGATTGGGAAAATAGGAGAGGGATTTCTGGTGCTGATTGGAGTGGGACAGGAGGACACGAAAGAGATTGCGGACAAAATGGTAAAAAAATTGTTGGGACTTCGTATTTTTGAAGATGAGAATGGAAAAAGCAACCTGTCTTTAGCAGACGTACAGGGAGAGTTATTGCTGATTTCACAGTTTACCCTCTATGCCGATTGCCGGAAAGGGAACCGACCTTCTTTTGTAAAGGCGGGAGCTCCGGATATGGCAGAAGAATTGTATGAGTATGTGGTTGAACAGTGCAGGCAGCAGGTGCCTGAAGTTCAGACTGGCTCCTTTGGTGCAGATATGAAAGTGGAACTATTGAATGATGGACCGTTTACTATTTTGTTGGACAGTGATGAAATCTTAAAATAACCGGGATTTGCATTTCTGGCAAAATGTGGTATACTAAAAATATCTAATTTTTCAATGTAACAGATTCCGTTACAGATTCCGATGAAGAGAGTTTCCGTTATGGATATAGGATTTAAGATGGCAGGGCAGTAGATTCTTGCCGTCCTGTTTTTATGTTTTCATGTAAGTGAAATAGGAGAAGGGAGAAGAATATGGATTACGCAGCAATGTCGCTGGTTCAACTTAAAGAACTGGCTAAGGAGCGCAAAATGACTGGTGTGAGTGGGCTGAAGAAGGCAGATTTGATTGCACGGTTGAAGGAAACGGAGCCGAAGGAGAAGGTAGTCAGAACCGCAACAGTGAAAAAGCCGGTACCCAGACAACCGGGGACGAAGATGGTGGATAGCCGTGTCAAGGAGAAAACAGCCCAGAAGCGGTCGGTGGAGAGGAAGCCTGTGGAGAGAAATCCCGTGGACAAAAAAATGGCAGAGAGAAATCCCGTGGAGAGGAATTCTGTGGACAAAAAAATGGCAGACCGGAATCCCATCCGAAAAACTGCGAACACGATTCCGCCTGAGTTGGATAGTGGAAAAATGGCAGATGGCATTCTCGAAGTGATGGGGGATGGATTCGGATTTATTCGCTGTGAGAATTACCTTCCCGGGGACAATGATGTCTATGTTTCTCCCGCTACCATACGACGGTTTAACTTGCGTACCGGAGATATGATTAAGGGAAATATAAAGGTAAAAACCCCTACAGAGAAATTCAGTGCACTGCTTCGTTTGACAGAAGTAAACGGCTATAGCCCGGAACAGGCACAGAAAAGAATTCGGTTTGAGGAATTGACTCCTATTTTCCCTGATGAACGGATTCATCTGGAGAATCGCAATTGTAACAGTCTGCCTATGCGGATTATGGATTTGCTGGCTCCAGTGGGGAAGGGACAGCGTGGTATGATTGTTTCTCCACCTAAGGCGGGAAAGACAACGCTGCTGAAGCAGATTGCCAGAAGTGTGAGCCGGACTTACCGGGATATGGTTTTGATTGTGCTCTTAATTGATGAGCGGCCGGAGGAAGTCACAGACATTCGGGAGTCCATTGAAGGACCGAATGTGGAAGTCATTTATTCCACTTTTGATGAATTACCGGAACATCATAAGAGAGTGTCGGAGATGGTTCTGGAACGTGCCAAAAGACTGGTGGAACATGGTAAAGACGTGATGATACTGCTGGATTCCATCACCCGGCTGGCAAGAGCATACAACCTTACCGTTCCCCCCAGTGGACGTACTTTGTCCGGTGGCCTTGACCCGGCAGCGCTGCACATGCCGAAGAAGTTTTTCGGTGCTGCCAGAAATATGCGGGATGGGGGAAGTCTTACGATTCTCGCCACTGCTTTGGTAGAGACGGGAAGTAAGATGGATGATGTGGTGTTTGAGGAGTTTAAGGGAACCGGTAATATGGAACTGGTACTGGACCGCAGTCTGTCAGAAAAGCGGATTTTCCCGGCGATTGATGTGAACCGTTCCGGAACCCGACGAGATGATTTACTCTTAAATGAAGAGGAACAGCGTGCCAATCATTTGATGCACCGGGAAATGAGTAACGGTAAGACAGAGGAGACTGTGGAAGAAATTCTGCGTCTCTTTACAAAGACAAGGAATAATGAAGAGTTTGTTAATTTTATTATAAAATCATTGGAACATAAATAGAGAGTATCAGGGTTTTATGGATTATATAATACCTTCAAAACAGATAGGGAAAAGAGTTTTCTAATCTATTTTGAAGGTATTTTTTTGCAGTTTGTGCATAAAGTTTATGGATTTTGTGCATAAAGGGTTGTATTATAAAAATTTATGTGCTAGTATTGTGAAAACAATAAAGAG
>JAQXNR010000126.1 GCA_029098105.1 Lachnospiraceae bacterium | reverse complement strand
GTATTGCAGAAGGTGGCACAGACATTAGTGGACCGGGCAGAGGAAATTCTTGCGGCGAATGAACTGGATGTGGACTATGCCCGGAAAAACGAGATGAAGGAATCTCTGGTGGACCGTTTACACCTTACCCGGGAGCGGATTGCGGCTATGGCAGAAGGGGTCCGCCAAGTAGCAGAACTGGAAGACCCCGTCGGAGAGATACTGGGAATGAAACTTCGCCCAAATGGTCTGAAAATCGGTCAGATGAGGGTTCCATTGGGGGTAATTGGAATTATTTACGAATCTCGTCCCAATGTAACTGCGGATGCTTTTTCTCTGTGTTTTAAGACAGGAAATGCAGTTATTTTGCGGGGTGGTTCCGATGCCATTCATTCCAATCTCTGTATTGGGGACATGATTCGGGATGTTCTGGAGCAGGAAGGGCTTCCGGGAGACGCCATTCAGGTTCTGAAAGATACCAGCCGGGAGACGGCGACAGCGTTGATGCGGTTGAACCGATATGTGGATGTTCTGATTCCCCGGGGCGGTGCCGGACTGATTCAGAGCGTGGTGCAGAACGCCACTGTTCCAGTGATTGAAACAGGAACGGGAAATTGTCATGTGTATGTAGATGAGACGGCGGATTTGGATATGGCATGTGACATTGTATTCAATGCGAAAACCCAGCGTCTAGGAGTATGTAATGCCTGCGAGTCTCTGGTAGTGCATAAAGCAATTGCCCAGCCGTTCCTGAAAGCGGTTACAGCACGGCTTGCCACAAAAGAGGTTGAAATGCGAGGCGATGAGGAGGCCTGCTCCATTGTGGAGACGATTTTGCCTGCTACTCAGGAGGATTGGGGGAAAGAATACCTAGATTCTATTATTTCTGTGAAAACGGTGGATTCTCTGGAGGAAGCCATCGCCCATATTAATTTATACAATACTGGACATTCGGAGACGATTGTCACTGAAAATTACAGTCATGCGGAACAGTTTTTGCGGGAGATTGACGCGGCATGTGTCTATGTCAACGCTTCTACCCGATTTACCGATGGCTTTGAATTTGGTTTTGGGGCTGAAATTGGAATCAGTACCCAGAAACTGCATGCCAGAGGACCTATGGGTCTATTGGCTTTGACAACCACCAAATACATCATTTATGGAAATGGACAGATTAGAGAATAGAAAGGAATTACCATGCTGAATCAGATTAACCTGACAGAAATTGATACTTCGCAAGCCCCTCCCGAGGAGGAAACAAAGCGCCAGTATTACTTTATTGCCAAATGCCGGGAATCGGTAGCCAAATTGCAAAAAGAAGCGGGACGTCCGCTGACGTTTCATGTACAGACCTTCGGTTGCCAGATGAATGCTCGGGACAGCGAGAAATTAGTAGCAATTTTAGAAGAAATTGGATACCAGCAGACGGAAGAGGAGATTGCCGATTTTGTTTTATACAATACCTGTACCGTACGGGAGAATGCCAATCAGAAAGTGTACGGACATCTTGGATACTTAAAGGGAGAAAAAAAGAAAAATCCCTATATGATGATTGGTCTGTGCGGATGCATGATGCAGGAGACAAAAGTAGTAGAAAAAATCAGGGAGAGTTATTCATTTGTGGATTTGGTATTCGGAACCCACAATATTTTTAAGTTTGCGGAACTGTTATATAGCCGTCTGCAATCCTCTTCTATGATTATTGATATATGGGATGGGACTGAACAGATTGTGGAGAATCTGCCCAGTGAGAGAAAGTTCCCTTTTAAAACCGGAGTAAATATTATGTATGGCTGCAATAATTTTTGCAGTTACTGTATTGTGCCCTACGTCCGGGGAAGAGAGCGAAGCAGGGAACCAAAAGCAATTTTGCGGGAAGTGGAACAACTGGTAAAGGATGGCGTAGTGGAAGTGATGCTTCTGGGACAAAACGTAAATTCCTACGGAAAAACCCTTCCTACGCCGATGACGTTTGCCCAGTTATTACGGGAAGTAGAGCAGGTAGAAGGACTGAAACGGATTCGTTTTATGACTTCCCATCCCAAGGATTTGTCGGATGAATTGATTGAAGTAATGGCGTCTTCAAAAAAAATATGCAAACATTTTCATCTGCCTCTGCAATCGGGAAGCAGCCGTCTGTTACAGGATATGAACCGGCATGACACAAAGGAGCAGTACCTTGCTTTAGTGGAAAAACTACGGACTGCCATGCCGGATTTGTCAATTACTACAGATATTATTGTGGGATACCCGGGAGAGACCGAGGAAGATTTTGAAGAAACGATGGATGTTGTGCGAAAGGTGGAATATGATTCTGCCTTTACTTTTGTTTATTCCCAGCGTAGTGGAACACCGGCAGCTAAGATGGAACAGGTGCCGGAGGAAGTTGTAAAAGAACGGTTTAACCGGCTGTTGACAGAAGTGAATGAGATTTCCAAGCGCCGCACCGGACGGTTGGAAGGAACTGTACAGGAGGTATTGGTGGAAAGCATCAATGCCCAGGATGCTTCGTTCGTAACCGGGCGTCTGGAAAACAGTACCCAGGTGCATTTTAAGGGAACTGAGGAGGAGATTGGAACATTTCGCAAAGTGTATTTAAAAGAGGCAAAGGGATTCTATTACCTGGGAGAAGAGGTTGCTGAGTAGAGAAGGGTTTGAACTTTCTGTTTTAGAATAGGATGAGGTGAAAACATGGCAGAACTTACGCCAATGATGAAGCAGTATTTTGACATCAAGAAACAGTATGAGGATTGCATTTTATTTTACCGCCTGGGGGATTTTTATGAAATGTTTTTTGACGATGCGATTACCGCGTCGAAGGAACTGGAGATTACCCTGACTGGAAGAGACTGTGGACAGGAAGAGCGGGCACCGATGTGTGGTGTTCCTTACCATGCCTGCGATACCTATTTAAACAAACTGATTGAAAAAGGGTATAAGGTAGCAATCTGTGAGCAGGTGGAGGACCCAAAGGCGGCAAAGGGAATTGTAAAACGGGATGTCATCCGTATTGTAACGCCAGGTACTAATATTTCTACACAGAATCTGGATGAGAGTAAAAATAATTACCTGATGACGGTATATGACAATGACGGTGTGTTTGGAATTGCTGTGGTGGACATTACAACAGGAGATTTTCGGACGACAGAAGTAATTTCTCTAAACAAAGTAATCGATGAGATTAATAAATTTCAGCCGTCGGAAATTATATGCAACCATGTTTTTCTGGAAGAACCCTTTGATGTGACTTATTACCGGGAACAGTTAAAAATTGCTATTACCGGAAAGGAGAACCATTACTTTACCGAAGACTTGTGCCGGGAAGCGGTACTACAGCATTTTAAAGTAAAGTCTCTCGAAGGTCTGGGACTGGCGGATTTACCGTTTGGTATGATTGCCTGCGGTGCAACTCTTACCTATTTGACAGAAACCCAGAAAACGAACCTGGCACATCTTCTGCATATTACACCATACGTTACGGATGCGTTTATGCTGATTGACAGTTCCACACGACGAAATCTGGAGTTGACCGAAACACTGCGGGACAAAAATAAGCGGGGCTCTCTTTTGTGGGTGCTGGATAAGACAAAGACAGCCATGGGTGCCCGGCTTTTGCGCTCTTTTCTGGAGCAGCCGTTGGTGGACAAGTCTGCGCTGGAACAGCGCTACGATACAATTTCGGAACTGAATGAGAAAATGATGCTCAGGGAGGAGTTGCGGGAATATTTAGGTCCTATTTATGATTTGGAACGATTGATGAGCCGGGTCAGTTATAAGACTGCCAATCCCAGGGATTTGATTGCGTTTCGTAATTCCATGCAGGTGCTTCCCTATATTGTCAATGTGATTTCCGAGTTTGATACCGGACTGTTTCCTGAAATCCGGGAGCAGTTGGATCCCCTTACCGATTTATTTGATTTGATTGACCGCTCCATTGTAGAGGAACCACCTCTTGCAGTAAAAGAGGGGGGCATTATTAAGGACGGTTTTGACCAGGAACTGGATGTTCTCAAAAAGGCAAAAACCGATGGAAAACAGTGGCTGGCAGAGTACGAAGCCAAAGAACGGGAGCGCACTGGAATTAAAAATCTGCGGATTAAATTTAACAAAGTATTCGGCTACTATTTGGAGGTCACCAACTCTTATAAAGAACTGGTTCCGGAGGATTATATCCGCAAGCAGACTCTGACCAATGCAGAGCGGTACACTACGGTAGAATTAAATAACCTTGCGAATACAATTACCGGGGCAGAGGAAAAACTTTACTCGATGGAGTACGAGTTGTTCTGTACGGTGCGGGATACATTGGCGGCAGAGATGGACCGGGTGCAGCGTACGGCGCATCAGATTGCCCGACTGGATGTGTTCGCCTCTCTCGCCTATGTGGCAGATCACAATCACTATGTGCGCCCGATGTTGAATGAGGAAGGAGTGTTGGACATCCGGGATGGAAGGCATCCTGTGGTGGAGAAGATGATTCCCAACAACGCCTTTATTGTAAATGACACCTATTTGGACAATGAGGACAGCCGCATTTCCATTATTACAGGTCCCAATATGGCGGGGAAATCTACTTATATGCGTCAGACAGCATTGATTGTTCTCATGGCACAGGCAGGTTCCTTTGTTCCGGCAGGTTCTGCCAATATTTCGATTGTAGACCGCATTTTCACCCGAGTAGGAGCTTCGGATGACCTGGCTTCCGGTCAGAGTACATTTATGGTGGAAATGAGCGAAGTTGCCAATATTTTGCGGAACGCCACAGCAAATAGTCTTCTGATTCTTGATGAAATCGGACGGGGAACATCTACTTTCGATGGATTGAGCATTGCCTGGGCTGTGGTGGAATACATCAGCAACCGGAAACTGTTGGGGGCAAAGGCATTATTTGCCACCCATTACCATGAATTAACGGAACTGGAAGGACGTCTGGACGGCGTGCACAACTACTGTATTGCAGTGAAAGAAGAGGGGGAGGACATTGTATTTCTGCGAAAGATTCAGCGGGGCGGAGCAGACAAGAGTTATGGAATTCAGGTTGCCCGGCTGGCAGGGGTTCCGGAACTGGTATTGATGCGGGCAAGAGAGATTGCAGAGCAGTTGAGTGACAACGATGTGGCAATCCATACAGACAAAATTACAATCAGCGAAACACTGCAAAAAATGAACAAGGAAGAAGAACGGCAGTTGTCCCTGTTCGATTTTTCCGGTCCCAATCCGGTAATTGAGCGGATTAAGGCACTGGATCTGGACAATATGACACCAATGCAGGCACTGAAAGTATTGCACGAACTGAAAAAAGAAATATAGACAGAAGAAAGAAATGGACTGGGAGGTGTGCAGATGGGAAATATTCAGGTTCTGGATGAATTTACGATTGACAAAATTGCAGCGGGAGAAGTGGTGGAGCGCCCCGCTTCCGTTGTGAAAGAACTGGTGTAGAATGCGATTGACAGCAAGGCAAATGCCATTACTGTTGAGATTAAGGACGGGGGCATTAGTTTCATCCGTGTGACGGACAATGGCTGTGGAATAGAAGCAGAGGATGTGCCCACGGCTTTTTTACGCCATGCCACCAGTAAGATTCGTTCTGCCACTGATTTGCTCAGTATTTGTTCTCTGGGGTTTCGGGGGGAGGCACTTTCCAGCATTGCGGCGGTGGCACAGGTGGAACTGGTCACCAAAACGGCAAAGGGGCTGACCGGAGTACGCTATTTAATCGCCGGGGGAAAAGAAGTTTCCATTGAGCACATTGGCTGTCCGGAAGGAACTACCTTTCTGGTGCGAAATCTGTTTTACAATGTTCCCGCAAGGCAGAAATTTTTAAAAACAGCTCAGACCGAAGGTTCCCATATTTACGATTTAGTGCAGCAGTTAGCGTTGTCCCATCCGGAGATTTCTTTCCAATTTATTATGAACGGACAAAACCGTTTTCACACTTCAGGCAATGGAAATCTAAAAGATATTATTTATACAATATATGGAAAAGAGGTTGCCAAAAATCTACTGCCGATTCGGGTGGAGGATGAGGAACTTACCCTTACTCTTCAAGGGTTTGTGGGAAAACCAATTATAAGCCGGGGAAACCGGAGTTTTGAAAATTACTATATTAACCAGCGGTATGTAAAGAGCAATGTCATCTGCAAGGCAGTGGAAGATGCCTATAAAACCTTTACCATGGTTCATAAATTTCCTTTTGTCTGTCTGTCTTTTACGATGCAGCCGGAAATGCTGGATGTGAATGTACATCCTTCCAAGATGGAACTTCGTTTTCGTGATGAACGGCGGCTTTACGATGTACTGAAACAGGAAGTGCGAAAGGTTCTTTTGCAAGAGGATTTGATTCCGGAACTTTCTGTGGAACAGGAAAAACGCCCCAAAATAGAATTGGTAAAGAGTGCTCCCCGAGGTGCGCAGCCTTTTGAAGCGAACCGCAAATTACAGGAAAAAATCCAGCCAGAGAAGAAAGAGACCGTACCACTCCCAAAAGAGACTCCGGTAGTTGCATACCCTCCGGCAAAAGAGGAGGCTCCTGCTTTAAAGGAAACTCATTCTTATGTGCAGGAACCGGCAGTTCCCATTGCAAAAAAAAGAGAACCTGCTGTTTCTTCTCCGACAAAACCGCAGCAGATGACTTTTTTAGAGGAGCCTTTTTTGAAAAAAGCAGCCCGGCCGGACCACCGGGTCATTGGTCAGTTGTTTCAGACTTACTGGCTGATTGAATATGACCATAAATTGTTTATTATGGACCAGCATGCGGCCCATGAAAAAGTAAATTACGAACGGTTTATGAAGCATTTAAGAGAGAAGACAAAGCGGTATATTCAGCAGGTTTCCCCTCCGGTTGTTGTGACCCTGTCGCCGAAGGAAGCGGCGGTTTACCAGGAGTATAAAGACTATTTTGCGGATTTCGGTTTTGAAATCGAAGACTTTGGCGGAGAGGAATATACCATTTGCGGGGTCCCCACAGACTTGTATGGCATCGCAGACAAGGATGCCTTTGTAGAGTTGCTAGATGAAATTGTGGAGAATGTACATGGAACGGATACGACGATGATTGCAGATAAAATTGCAACGATGGCATGTAAGGCTTCGGTAAAGGGAAATCAACGGTTGAGTTTTGAAGAGGCGGATGCCTTGATTGACGAACTGTTGACGCTGGAATCTCCGTTTACCTGTCCTCACGGCCGTCCGACGATTATTTCCATGACCCAGACAGAGATTGAGCGGAAATTTAAACGGATTCAAAACTAAGAAACAAGGTGCAGAGGACTGGCTATGAAACAGAAAATGATTATTTTAACGGGACCGACAGCGGTAGGAAAAACGGAACTTTCCATTGCCCTTGCACACCGCCTGGGCGGTTCCATCATATCTGCAGATTCCATGCAGATATATAAGTATATGGATATTGGAACGGCAAAAATAAAGCCGGAGGAGATGGGGGGGATTCCTCATTACCTGGTAGATGAACTGCTCCCTTCAGAGGAATTTCATGTAGTACGTTTTCAGCAGATGGCAAAGCAGGCTTTAGAAGAGATTTATGCCCAGAACCGGATTCCCATCGTGGTGGGAGGCACCGGATTTTATATTCAGGCATTGCTGTACGATATTGACTTTGCCGGAACTGGAGAGGAGAGCAGTATTAGAAAGAATTTGGAGCGCATAGCGAAAGAAGAGGGGGCAGAAGTGTTGCACGCGCGCCTTCAAGAAGTGGACCCGGAATCCGCCAAAATCATTCACCCCAACAATGTAAAGCGAACCATACGGGCACTGGAATTTTATGAGGAGACGAAAACCCCGATTTCTGCTCACAATGAGGAGCAACGGCAGAAAGAATCGCCATACGATTTCCGGTACTTTGTTCTAACTCATGACCGGGGGATACTGTATGAGCGGATTGAACAACGGGTGGACCAGATGCTTCAGGAGGGGCTGGTAGAGGAGGTTCGTCATCTTAAGGATATGGGCTATACCCGGGACATGGTCAGTATGCAGGGATTGGGGTATAAAGAAATCCTTTCCTACCTGGACGAAGAAATCAGTCTTGACCAGGCAGTTTCCATTCTCAAACGGGACACCCGGCATTTTGCCAAGCGGCAACTGACCTGGTTCCGTCGGGAGAGGGATGTTATATGGCTGGACAAAAGAGAGTACCCTACCACAGATGTACTGCTCTCCAAAATTGAGGAGAACTTATGGTAGAAAAGGGAGAATCACAGGGACTAAATAAAGAAAAAACTGCAAAAACGGAGGTATGACAAGATGAATGTGACAGAACAGTATGAGAAGATGGGAATTAGCAAAGAGGTGGCAGAATATTGTTCCCGGGTAGAGGATTCTTTAAAAGAGCGGTTTGCGGCAATTGATGTTCTGGCGGAGAAAAACCAGCTCAAAGTATTAAAAGCAATGCAGGACAATAAATTACAGGAGGCACATTTTGCTCCCACCACAGGTTATGGCTATAATGACCTGGGGCGAGAAGCGTTGGAGGGCATTTATGCCTCTTTGTTTGAGACGGAGGATGCTCTTGTGCGTCCACAGATTACCTGTGGAACCCATGCACTGAATATTGCCCTGTCCGCGAATCTGCGCCCCGGAGACGAATTGCTTTCCCCGGTGGGCAAGCCCTATGACACGATGGATGAAATTATTGGAATCCGCCCATCTAATGGTTCTTTAGCGGAATATGGTGTGACTTACCGGCAGGTGGACATGCTGGAGGATGGTTCCATTGATTTTGAGGGAATCCGGGCAGCCATTTCTCCCCGCACGAAACTTGCCACGATTCAGCGTTCCAAAGGATATGCCTCCCGTCCTACGCTGAGTGTGGCGCAAATTGGGGAGATTATTTCCTGCATCAAAAGTGTAAAACCGGATGTCATCTGTATGGTAGACAACTGTTATGGGGAACTGGTGGAGGAACAGGAACCCACTCAGGTGGGGGCTGATTTATGTGTTGGTTCCCTGATTAAAAATCTGGGCGGTGGTCTGGCTCCTATCGGTGGCTATATTGTAGGAAAAGAAAAATATGTGGAAAACTGTGCTTACCGTCTGACTTCTCCCGGTCTGGGCAAAGAAGTAGGAGCGACTCTGGGCATTACTTCCCTGTTGACCCAGGGACTTTTTTATGCGCCCTCAGTTGTGGCATCTGCATTAAAAGGAGCCATTTTTGCAGCCTCTCTTTATGAAAAACTGGGATATGAAGTATTCCCGAAAGCAGGAGAAACACGTCACGACATTATTCAGGCAGTGAATATGAAAACACCGGAAGGATTGTGTGCCTTCTGTCATGGAATTCAGGCGGCAGCCCCGGTGGATTCTTTTGTCGTTCCGGAACCCTGGGCAATGCCCGGTTATGACAGTGATGTCATCATGGCGGCGGGAACTTTTGTTTCCGGTGCCTCAATTGAACTGAGTGCGGATGGACCATTAAGACCACCATATACAGCATTCTTTCAAGGCGGATTAAATTATGCCCACGCCAAATTTGGAATTGCCATGTCCCTTCAAAAAGTAGTAGAGGAATGCCATATTACTCTATAAACGGTAAATTTAGTTTAAATTACCAGAATCTTGTAATCCCAAGAGGATTGTGATATTATAAATCTGTGTGGGCATTTTGCGCCCCAAAGGAGGATTGTTTTATGGCATCAACAAGTAAAAAAAATAGTTGGGCCTTGTTTTTATTATTATTGGCTGGTATCGTACTGGGAAGTTTTATTGGACATCTGTGCCAGAATGTTTCCTTTTTGAGCTGGCTGAATTATGGTAAAACATTTGGTCTGGAATCGCCTCTGGTATTAAATCTGGGCGTTCTGGTATTAACTTTTGGTTTGACGATTGATATTAACATTGCAAGTATTGTTGGCGTAATAATTGCAATAATAATATATAGACTGGCTTAGTTATGGCACTATGCTTTTCCCTGGTTTCAGGAGGAAAGTATGAAAAAACAAAGGGATTTATTTACAATGCGGGAGCTTCCGGATACGGAACGGCCCTATGAGCGTTGCATTCAGTACGGAGCCGCAGCGTTGACGGATGCCCAGTTATTAGCCGTTCTTTTAAAGACTGGGACAAAGGAGGAATCGGCACTGCATCTGGCGCAGCGCGTTTTAATGGCAAAGGAGGACAGGGAACCGGGAATTGGAACCCTGCTTTCCATGAAGTACCCGGATTACCTCAAAATTCATGGAATTGGTCCGGTGAAAGCGGTAACACTACTTTGTGTAGTAGAACTGGCAAAACGCCTTTCCCTGTGTCAGAAACGGTCACAGATTGTGTTTACCGATTCCCAGTCGGTGGCAGAATACTATATGGAGTTCATGCGGCAGTATGACCGGGAACATTTCTGGTTACTGCTCTTAGACAGTAAAAATGCATTGCTAAAGGAATTGGAATTGAGTGTGGGAACGATTAGCGCGGCACTGGCGTCACCCCGGGAGGTAATGATTGAAGCCCTCCGGTACGAGGCGGTTCATTTCATTTTGCTGCATAATCATCCTTCTGGAAATCCCAGTCCCAGTGATGCGGACATAAAGGTGACAAGAAAGTTGCAGCAGGCAGGAGAATTACTGGACATTCAGTTATTGGACCATATTATTATTGGGGAACAGCAATACGTCAGTATGCGGGCAAACCAGATATTGTAAAAGAGTGAGAGAGACAGAATAAAACGTGACTTCGGAAGGAGATAATGAGATTGGCATATAAAGCGTACGGAATTGACTTAGGAACCCGGAATATTAAAATTTATAAAGAAAAACAGGGGCTGGTAATTGACCAGAAAAATATTCTGGCAATAGATGAAAAAGGCAGCATTATAGCTGTGGGAGATGAGGCTTATGAGATGTATGAGAAAGCCCCGGAAAACATTCAGGTGACGTTTCCCATGAAAGGCGGCGTCATTGCCGATTTTTCCAATATGCAGGATTTGCTGCGGGTATTTGTCCAGCAGCACATTAAGGGAAGTTCTGGCAACAAGGAGTTTTTTGTTGCTGTGCCTACTAATATTACCGATGTGGAAAAAAGAGCCTTTTTAGATTTAGTGGAGAGTTCCCATCTGCGGGCAAAACGGGTGCACATCGTGGAGAAACCCATTGCCGATGCTGTGGGAGCAGGTCTGGATGTAAAGAATCCCAACGGGATTATGCTGGTGGATATCGGTGCAGATACCACAGAGATTACGATTATGTCACTGGGCGGCATTGTCATCAGCAAATTAATTCCTGTTGGTGGAAATAAACTGGACGATGACATTATGCTTTATGTGAAAAAAGAGAAAAATGTAATTATTGGAATGAAGTCTGCAGAGGAATGTAAAAAGCAACTGGCAGGTGCTGTAGAGGGCACCTCTAAAACGATTTCTATTATGGGACGGGATTTGGTTACCGGTCTTCCGGTTTCTGCAGAAGTGACAGGAGACATGGTGTTTGAAGCCATAAAGGAAGATTTGCACACCATTATGGATTCCATCAAGATTATTCTGGAACGGACACCACCGGAGATTTCTTCTGATATTATTGACAACGGTGTATTTGTGACCGGAGGTTGTTCTCAGATTCAGGGGCTCTCGGAACTGATTGTGAAGGAGACGGAATTGAAGGCCAATTTTTATGAAAAGCCAGAAGATACAGTTATTATGGGACTGGGACGCATAATTGAGGAGGAGGATTTAAGCGATTTGGCATTTTCCCTGATGCAGCCCACCTATGAATAAGGAGTGAAGTTATGAAGCGGAAACAGCAGGTGGAGATTCCACCTAAGATTATATTGCTGATATTGTCAGTGGTTTGTATTGTTCTTCTGTTTTTTACCATGTTTTTTTCCCGCTCTGTACCGTTTCTGGATCAAATCTGCGGAGTGGTTCTGGTACCGATGGAACGGGGAGTAAATGCAGTAGGAGACTGGGTCAACGAACGAATTGAGGATGTAAAGGAGTCCTCCCAGCTTCGTCAGAAGAATAAAGAATTGCAAAATGAGGTGGATGAATTGCGTCAGCAGGTGGCATCATTGCAGTCGGATCAGTCAGAACTGGATGATTTGCGCAAACTTTACGACTTGGATCAGAAATATGAGTCCTATTCCAAAGTGGGAGCCCGTATTATTGCCACTGACAGCAGTAACTGGTACAGTACGTTTACGATAGATAAGGGGTCAAAGGATGGGATTCAGGAGGATATGAATGTCATTGCGGGAGAAGGACTGGTAGGAATTGTTTACAGTGTGGGTAAAAACTATGCCAAGGTCCGCTCCATTATTGATGACACATCTTATGTCAGCGCCATGTTTTCCACTACGGCGGACAACTGTCTGGTCAATGGTGATTTAAAGAGTATAGAGGATGGTTATATTACAGTGGACCACATCAATAAAGATGCCAGAATTAATGAAGGAGATGAATTGGTTACCAGTAACGTGAGTAGCAAGTTCCTTCCCGGTATTACCATTGGCTATGTAAGTGATATTGAGGTGGACAGTAACAGTCTGACGAAATCCGGTAAGGTGACTCCGATTGTGGATTTTAAGCATCTGGAAGAGGTACTGGTAATTACCCAGATTAAGGAAACCGGTGAGGAGAGCACAGACAAACAGAGTAAGAAAACGTCGTCCAAACAGGACTCCACTACAGGAGAAACAGCAACAACCGAGGAAAATCAGAAAGATGGAGAGGAATAGAACGTGAAACGGATTATTACACTGGGAATTTTAATCATTTTCTGTTATGTATTACAAGTTGGTGTTTTTTCCTACTTTAAGATGGCGGGAATCATACCTAACATTATGCTGATTCTGGTAGTGTCCTTTGCGATTATGCGGGGACAGGTGGAAGGAATGCTGGTAGGATTCTTCTGCGGTCTGTTGATTGATGTGATGGCAGGGGACGCAGTGGGACTTTATGCCCTGTTGTACCTGTTTATTGGTTATGTCAATGGTTATTTTCACCTTTTGTTCTATGCCAACAACATATTATTGCCACTGGGAATGATATTGGGAAATAGTGTAGTATATAATCTAATTGTGTATGTCTTTTCGTTTCTGCTTCGGAATAAGACAGATTTTGGTTTTTATTTTATGCATGTAATGATGCCAGAGGTAGTTTATACCTTTCTGGTTGCTATATTTCTTTATAATGTTTTGTTGTGGATTAACCGTTTTTTGGAACAACTCGAAAAAAGGAGTGCAGCCTAATTGTTTAGCGATATTAAGAATGCAATCATCAATTTCATAACTCATCGCCTGTTTGCACTTACGGTTGTATTTTTTGCCCTGATGGCAATTTTAGTGTACCGCCTGTTTAGTCTGCAGATTATAAATGGACAGGATTACCTGGACAATTTTACGATTATGAGTAAAAAGACAATTACGACTAGCGGACAACGGGGAAATATTTATGATTGTAATGGCAATCTTTTAGCCTACAATCGTCTCACCTATTCCCTGACTTTTTCCAATGATTCCCGGATTGAGGAGCAGGCCCAGAGCACCGGGAAAACGGAAAATGCAGTGAAAAATGAAATTCTTTATAAACTGATTCAGATTCTTGAGAAAAATGGGGACAGTATTGTCAATTCCTTTGAAATTAAACGCAATAAAAAGGGAGAATTCGTGTTTACCAATACGGATGAAAATGCAATTTTGTCTTTTAAAAAAGAGGTATACAGTGTCAGTAGTGTGGACAAACTGACAAAGGAGCAGAAGGAGGCCAGTGCCCAGGAAGTATTTGAATACCTGAAAAACGGAAATGCAGATATTTCGGAGGACAAAATGTTTGGGGTTTCCGATGACTATGATGACAAGACGGCATTGAAGATGGTTGCCATCCGGTATATGTTGTTTCTGAATCGTTATAATCAGTATGTTCCAGTGACGATTGCCATGGACATCAGTGAGGAGAGTGTGGCTGCTGTAAAAGAGGCAGCAAATGAACTGCCGGGGGCGGACATTGAAAGTGATTCCGTGAGGGAATACAATTACAGCCCTTATTTTTCACAGATTGTTGGATATACCGGAATCATTTCAGAAGAGGAAAAGGATACTCTGAATAAGGGATTACCGAAATCGGAGCAATACACGGGAAATGAAGTGATTGGAAAGACCGGGCTGGAGCAGGAGTTTGAGGATGTACTCCGGGGAAAGAATGGTACGAAGACCGTACTGGTAGATAGTGTAGGACAAATTCTACAGACCAATGACGATGAGACTCTGGCAACTACGGGAAATGATATTTACCTGACTATCGATGCGGAATTGGAGAAAAAATGCTATACCATTATGGAAAAATATTTGGCCGGTATTATTCTGTCTCATTTCCAAAATACAAATGTAAAGAGGACTTCTTCTCCGATTAATATCACAACAACAGAAGTATATTTTGCACTTTTTGACAACAATATTATTGACATGGACCATCTCCACAGTGCAAAGGCAAGCAGTGCAGAGAAGCGAGTATACAATGCCATTGTTTCTTCCAAAAAGAGCAAGTTAAAAACCATCCGCAGTGAGATTCTCTCTGCGCGGACAACTCAGAAAACTCTTTCCGATGAAAATCAGGATTATATGTCTTATATTTATAAAATGCTCTGTGACAATGGAATTGTAAAGTCTTCTGAGGTGGACAGCAATGACGTGACCTATCAGGACTGGAGCAATGACAAGATTTCCCTGGGAGAATTTCTGGAGTATGCGATTCACAAAGGCTGGATTGACAGTTCCAATTTTGAACTCTCTACAGACTATTATGATACCGATGAGATGATGCAGGCATTAATGGACTATATTGAGGAGGAACTTCTGGGGGATGATGAATTTTCCAAAAAGATTCTGGAATATCTGATTGATGACGGTGTAGTCAGTGGAAAAGACTGTTGTATGATTCTCTATGATCAGGGAATTCTGGAATCGGAGAAGGATGAGGATTATGACAAATTGGTCAATGGAACGATGTCTGCCTATAGTTTCATGTACCAGAAAATTAAGAAATTGGAAATTACTCCGTCACAGTTGGCATTGGATCCCTGTTCCGGGTCCATTGTGGTTACGGATGTAAAAACAGGTAAGGTAAAGGCATTGGTTTCCTACCCCAGTTATGACAATAATAAACTTGCAAATAATCTGGATGATGAGTACTATTCCAAACTGATTTCAGATAAAACTTCTCCATTTCTGAACCGTTGTACCCAATCCAGTACAGCACCGGGTTCCACTTTTAAGATGGTGACTGCAGCGGCGGGACTGACGGAAGGCGTGGTGAGTAACTCCGACCGGATTAACTGTAAGGGAATTTACGATACGATTCCCCTTTCTCCCAAATGTTCCGTTTACCCGGGACGTCATGGAAGAATCAGTATTACAAAGGCGTTGGAGGTTTCCTGCAATATTTTCTTCTTTGAGGTGGGACATCGCCTGGGAACGAGAAGTGACGGAACCTATGATGAGGAATATGGTTTAAAGCGGCTTGGCAAATATGCCGCCATGTTTGGATTGGACAAAACCTCCGGGATTGAGTTGGACGAAAATGCACCTCATATTTCCAATCAGGACGTAGTGCGTTCTGCGATTGGACAGGGAAACAATTCTTATACACCAGCCCAGTTGTCCCGGTATGTTACGACGATTGCCAACAGTGGAACTTGTTATGACCTGAGCATTCTGGACAAGCAGACAGACAGTGAGGGAAAAACTGTAAAGAAATATAAAAAGTCCGTATGCAATGAGGTGGAATTGGACAGCAGTGTTTGGAATCAGATTCATGAGGGTATGTACCAGGTAGTACACGGAGAAGCCCATGGTTCTATTTTTAAATCTCTGCATACCGAGGGAGCCGGCAAAACCGGTACAGCGGAAGAGGACAAAACAAGAGCAGCCCATGCACTGTTTGTTTCTTATGCGCCTTACGAAAATCCGGAGATTTCAGTTACTGTGGTAGTACCTTATGGTTATTCTTCTGCCAATGCCATGGAAATTGCCCGGGATGTATATAAATACTATTTCAGCAGCAGTGAAAAAGCGGCTGAGAAAAAAGACAAGAAGTCAAAGAAAACAGAAGATGATGAGCAGGCAGTAGTACCGGTCAGCAATACGCTGGTAGATTAAAAAAGAGGTGAAGAAAACGTGGCAAATCCGGTTATGATTAAGGGAAATAAATATGGAATTACACTGGTTTTGGAACAGGAACTGCCCTTTCCAAAACTGTGTGACCGCATCCGTATGAAGTTTATGGAGTCGGCAAAGTTTTTTGACAGTTCCTCCCAGATGGCAATTTGTTTTGAGGGCAGGGAACTGACCAGTGAGCAACAGTCACATATTATTGAAATTATAAATAACTGTTGTGATTTGGACATTGCATACATCATTGACAGAGACGCTCTGACAGAGCAGATATTCGCTGCCGGAGTAGCGAAGGAAACCGATTCGGATTCCGAGGACAAGAAAGGGAAGGAAAGGAATCTGGAAGAACAAGCAGAGGGAGAAGACTCGCAAAAAGAAGTGGATGTGATACCGAAACATGCACCGAAGGAAGTGGTCGGTTCCATTGAGAACCAGACTTCCAATGTTCCGTCAGTGGAAGTCAGCGATGATCTAGGACATTTCTATCGGGGAACTCTGCGTTCTGGACAGTCCATTGAATTTGCTTCCAGTATTGTGGTGATTGGAGATGTGAATCCGGGAGCAAAAGTAGTGGCAAAAGGGAACATTATTGTAATTGGAAGCCTCAAGGGCGCTGCTTATGCAGGCGTCAATGGAAGTCAGAATGCATTTATTATTGCACTGGATATGGATCCGATGCAGTTGCGCATTGGTGATTTATATGCCAGAAGTCCGGATTCCAAGGGCTTTTTGAAAAAGAAAAAACAGCCCAGCAAAGAGATGCAGATTGCATTTGTGGAAAATAATAATATATATATAGAACCAATCAACCGGTCTGTATTAAATAGTATTATTTAAGAATAAACATATATATGGAGGTACAAATCATGGGAGAAGTAATTGTAATCACTTCCGGTAAGGGTGGTGTTGGAAAGACAACAACGACTGCCAACGTGGGAACAGGTTTAGCTAAGTTGGATAAGAAAGTGGTATTGATTGACACGGATATCGGACTTCGGAATCTGGATGTGGTAATGGGATTGGAGAACCGTATTGTCTACAATCTGGTAGATGTAGTGGAAGGAAACTGCCGGATTAAACAGGCACTGATTAAGGACAAGAGATGCCCGAATTTGTATTTGCTGCCCTCTGCCCAGACCCGGGACAAGACCAGCGTAAATCCGGAGCAGATGAAAAAACTGGTTTCTGATTTGAAATCGGAAGGATTTGATTACATACTGCTGGATTGCCCGGCAGGAATTGAACAGGGATTTAAAAACGCCATTGCCGGGGCAGACCGGGCACTGGTTGTAACTACCCCTGAGGTTTCTGCAATCCGGGATGCGGACCGCATTATTGGGTTGCTGGAAGCAAATGAAATGAAGAAAACGAATCTGATTGTAAATCGAATCCGGATGGATATGGTGAAACGTGGAGATATGATGTCGATGGAAGACGTTGTAGAAATTCTTGCGATTGACATTATTGGAGCGGTACCGGATGATGAAAACATCGTGGTAGCGACAAATCAGGGTGAGCCTCTGGTTGGAAATGATTCCCAGGCGGGACAGGCATACATGAACATCTGCCACCGTATTCTGGGAGAGGAAGTACCATTTTTGGATTTAGACAAAAAAGGATTTTTTGCGAAACTGGGTAATCTCTTTAAAAAGAATTAGGAGGGGAACAAATGACGATTATTGATAAATTTTTCAAAAAGAAAAGTTCCGGTTCCTATGCAAAGGACCGTCTGCAGTTAATGCTGGTCTCTGATAGGGCAAACTGTTCACCGGAAGTAATGGAAGCGATTAAACGGGATATTATGGATGTACTGGCAAAATACGTAGAGATTGACACAGAAAAACTGGACATTCAGATTAACCAGACGGACTCCGGTACCAATAATGGTTCTGTTCCTGTTTTACTTGCCAATATTCCAATCAAAAGTATGAAAAGCCGATAGGAGAGTTTAGGTATAAGCATGTTAAAGACATATCAGTTGCGAAATTACAATTTCAAATTAGTGGTATTGCTGGTTCTTATTAGCAGTATGGGTGTACTGTTTATTAACAGCGCAGACAGCAGTTTTACCAAAAAGCAGATGATGGGTCTGGTAGGGGCACTTTGTATTATGGTTTTTGTCTCCCTTGTGGACTATAATACACTGTGTAAATTTTGGTGGGTACTGTACACTGTTAATGCCATTGCACTGGCTTTGGTGAAATTGGTGGGACTGGAGGTAAATGGCGCCCGCAGGTGGTTTAAGATTCCTGGGTTCGGAACCATTCAGCCCTCTGAGTTTTCCAAGATTATTCTGATTATTTCCGTTGCTATTTTTCTGGAACGGCATAAGGAGGATTTGAATACTTTCAAGACACTGATGAAACTGGCGTTACTCTGTGGTTTTCCTATCTGTCTCATTGTAATCGAAACGGATTTGTCAACAAGCATCGATATTACTATGATTCTTCTTGCCATGATTTTTGTTGCAGGTCTGAGTTACCGTATTATTGTAACAGCCATTGCTATTCTGGTTCCAACAGTCTGCGGATTTCTGTATTATGTGGATCATGCGAAAAAGGTATTGTTGGTACCGGAGTATATGGTGGGGCGAATCAAAACATTTCTGCATCCTCAGGAATATGTGAGTGGAACCGGATGGCAACAGGACAACTCCGTGATGGCGATTGGTTCTGGTATGCTAAATGGAAAAGGATTGAATACTGCATCCATGGCCACCGTTAAAGATGCGAATCTGATTCCAGAGCAGCAGACCGATTTTATATTCTCAATCGTAGGCGAAGAATTTGGTTTCATCGGCTGCATGATTGTTATTGCAATTTTACTTCTAATAATGTTACAATGTATAAAGGTGGCAAGAAAAGCCAGAAATACGTCTGGAATGCTGATTGCAACAGGGATTGCGTCTATGATTTGTTTTCAATCCTTTATTAACATTGGTGTTGCCACAAAATTGTTACCCAATACCGGACTGCCTCTGCCATTTTTAAGTTACGGGCTGAGTTCTTTGTTAAGTTGTATGATTGGCATGGGTCTGGTGTTGAATATAGGACTACAAAAACGAAAATACTAGGGGGCTGGTCGTTATGAATATTGGTTTCATTGCACACGATGCAAAAAAGAAACTGATGCAGAATTTCTGTATTGCCTACCGCGGCATTTTGTCACGGCATGATTTATATGCAACGGGCACGACAGGAAGATTGATTGAGGAAGTTACGAATTTAACTGTACATAAATATTTAGCAGGACATCTGGGAGGCGAGCAGCAGATGGGTTCCCAGATTGAGCACAATGAGATGGATATGATTATATTCTTAAGAGATCCTCATACGCCCAAGTCTCATGAACCGGATGTGAACAATGTAGTACGTCTGTGCGACATCCATAACATTCCTCTGGCAACGAATCTTGCCACTGCAGAAATGTTGATTAAGGCGATGGACAATGGTGATTTGGACTGGCGGGAATTATACAGATAGAATAGACTAATTTGGGGTGTTGTTTATGTTTCGCAGCAGAAAGTACCAGATTTCTCTTGTACTGACCATGCTGCTGATAGGAAATTGTTTTTTTCTCAGCGGTTGTCAGAAGCAGGAACTGACCAATGCGTATTGTAATACCAATATAAATGTAGCAGATACCTCCGAAGATGTAGTGTCGGAGTCTTCTGTGCAGAAACTGGAGGCTTTTTCCAGTCAACTGGCAGTTCTGCCCGAGAATTTTACCAATCAGTTTTCCTATGAGTCAAATGTGGGGGAAATGTTGTTGGTGAATGATGATACGAATGAGATACTGTATTCCATGAATTCTATGAAGGAGATTGCGCCTGCCAGCACAACGAAGATTCTTACCGCCTATATTGTGCTGCAGAAGTGCAATTTAAACGATACGGTTACCCTGCAGTCGGACATTGCTCTGGAAGATGGAGCGGTGGCGTTGTTCATTGGAAAAGGTGATACGATTACCGTGGATGAACTGCTGCATGGGCTGTTGATTGAGTCGGCTAATGACTGCGCAGTGGCATTGGCAAGACATGTGAGCGGAAGCGTAGATGCCTTTGCCGAACTGATGAATGAGACAGCACTTTCACTGGGAGCGACCCATTCCCATTTTTCTAATCCTCATGGTCTGGATGAGAAGAATCATTATTCCTGTGCTTATGATTTGTACCTGATTTTTAAACAGGCACTGACCAATGACCATTTTCGGGAAATCATCGGAACAAAGCAATATACGATTCAATATACCGATGAAAAAGGAGAGAAGGTAAAAGTCCCCATTTCTTCTACCAATCAATATTTTAAAGGACAATATGCAATTCCTGAAGGGGTTACCATTGTGGGAGGTAAGACGGGAACTACCAGCAATGCCGGTAATTGTCTGGTGCTTTCCGCAGAGAATGCGGCAGGGGAACACCTAATCGGAGTCGTGCTTTGCGCTACGGACCGTAGCCAACTCTACGATACGATGTCCCATCTGTTATGCAAAAATCAGTAAAATAATTTAAGATGTAATGTAAACAACTGCAGATTATTCCCAATCTGCAGTTGTTTTAATGTTACTTATGCTTCCTGGTTTCGCATGTAGAAACTAATCATATATAATCCACATAAGCCAACAATGGCATAAATGATTCTGGACAATAGAGTCATATTTCCAAAAATCACATTAATGAGGTCAAAACGGAAAAATCCAATCAACCCCCAGTTGATGGCGCCTATAATTACCAGGGTCAGCACGATATAATCGAAAACATTCATTCTCATAGTCATGTTTCCTCCTTACCGCTTCAATTATAGAAGATTTGTTCTACAACCCTAGTTTTTGCAAATTTTTTAGTTTTATTCATAAAATTATATTGTGTTTAAAAGTCTTTAATGCTACAATATATAGTGAAGTTTTTGTGTGCATTCGTAGGGAGTTACTTATGGCAGTAAAATACAACAAAAGAAGGAGAAAGAAACCGGTCAGCAATCATTTTCGAATTAATACAGCGACCGTGATTTCCATTGCCGTATTTTTATATTTAGTTGTGCGAAGCGTGATGTCCATGATGCAGCCGACAGTTTCCACCTATGAGGTAACTGCACAGAGAATCTACGACAAGATTTCCACAACAGGAATTGCCTTGCGCAGTGAGAAACTGGCGTCTACAAATCAGGCAGGATATATTACCTATTATGTTGCAGATGGAGAACGAGTTGGCGTGAATTCCAAAATATACGCGATTGATGGTTCCGGCTCCATTACAAGCCAACTTGCTGGAGAAGACGGTAATGTGGAATTTTCGGATGACAATTATATTGATTTGAAAAATCAGATTATGGATTACAAAAGCAGTTATAATGATTCTTCCTTTGGCAGCATTTACGATTTTAAATATGCATTGGATAACAACATTATGGAGATTACCAATGATTCTGTTATTCGCAAGGTAGATGATTTGATTGAGTCCGGTGAGGCAGGCTCTTCATTGAACCAGATTAAGGCAGGGGAATCGGGAGTAGTTTCCTATTGCTATGATGGTATGGAAGGCGTTTCGCTGGATTCTGTAGATTCCTCTCTGTTTGAGAATACGGACAACAATATGCAGCAGATTCGCAGCAATTCACTGTATGCTCAGAATAGTCCGGTATATCGTCTGGTTACGGATGAGAACTGGAATCTGGTGGTGGAACTGACGAAGGAACAGTATGACAAAATTAAGGACAAAGAGTACTTAAAGGTTAAATTTTTAAAGGATGACTTGACCGTTACAAGAGGTGTTACTTTTATAGAACGCAACGGTTCCTATTTTGCGGCACTTTCTTTTAATAAATATATGGAACGCTATATGGATGACCGTTATTTGGAGGTAGAATTAATCCTCAATTCTCTGGAGGGACTGAAGATACCGAATTCCAGTCTGGTACAACAGAAGTTATATGCTATCCCTGTCGAGTATGCTGTACAGAGCGATGAGGCGGTTTCCGGTGTGTCCTTTAATAAACAGGATGTGTCCGAGAAGGGAGAACTTAAGGCGTCTACAATTTCTCCGGCAATCTGTTATAAAGATGAGGGATATTATTATGTAAGTGGTATGGATGTGAATCGGGGTGATGTTCTGATTAAGAATGCTACCCAGGAAGAAATAGAATCCGGTGATTTTACCAAATCCGAGACTTATACCATTTCCCAGCAGAAGGAATTTGAAGGGGTATACACCATCAATAAAGGGTACGCCCAGTTTGTGGTAATTACCAATTTGTATCAGGCAGATGATTTCTGTATTGCAGAGGATTCCATGGAATTTGGAATTTCCCAGTATGACCATGTTGTGCTGGATAGTTCTGCGATTGAGGAAGGGCAGATTATATATTAAGAATAATTATAGATGGAAACAGTAATTTTAGATTAAGGAAGTGGCAGATATGCTCAAGGACAATTTACAAGCAGTACAGGACAATATTTCAAAGGCTTGTCAGAAAGCGGGAAGGGATGTTTCTGAAGTAACGTTGATTGCGGTCAGTAAGACAAAACCCTTGTCCGATTTGGAGGAAATTCTGGACTGCGGAGTTCTGGAATTTGGTGAAAATAAGGTACAGGAACTCTGTGACAAGGAAGAACGGATTAAATCGCCGGTTCACTGGCACATGATTGGGCATTTACAGACCAATAAGGTAAAATATATTGTAGACAAGGTAACATTGATTCATTCTGTGGATTCTGTCAAACTGGCAAAACAGATTTCCAAAGAAGCAGAAAAAAAGAATGTGGATGTGAATATTTTAATTGAAGTGAATGTAGCCCAGGAAGAAAGTAAGTTTGGTATTACAACCGAGGAGACACTGGCACTCATACGGGAAGTAGCGACCCTTCCCAGGGTACATATTAAAGGTTTGATG
Source organism: Lachnospiraceae bacterium (assembly GCA_029098105.1). GTDB lineage: Bacteria > Bacillota > Clostridia > Lachnospirales > Lachnospiraceae > NC2004. Next base: position 7,874 of record JAQXNR010000126.1, on the reverse strand, counting down.
ACGATTGCTCCCTTTGTTTCGGATCCGGAAGACAATCGGATGGTATTTCGAACGCTGAAACAACTGTCCGTTCATATAGATGCAGAGCATATAGAAAATGTCAGTATGGAAGTGCTTTCCATGGGAATGACAAATGACTATATGGTTGCAATTGAAGAAGGCGCTACCATGGTTCGGGTGGGAACCGGGATTTTTGGTGCAAGAAACTATAATATATAGTAAAGGAGATAGAAAAATGGGAATTTTTGATAATTTTTTAGATACGTTACGATTGAATGATGATTACGATGACGGATATGATGAGTATGATGATTACGATGAGGACTACGAAGAGGAAAAGGAAAAGAGCGTGAGACGTTTCGGAAAGAAGAAACAGTCTGTACAAGAGGAGCCAGAATATGACGAGGAAGAGACAGGATTCAGCAAAACCTATACCAGCCGCTTCCCGGAGGATACTTCTTCCTACAAGGCGAAGTCCAAACCCCAGCCAGTTTCTTCCCGTGGTAATTCCAAACTGGTTCCTTTGAATTCCGCAAAGGGCAATAAAGTTTTTGTCATTAAGCCGATTGAGGATTCCGAATGCTGGTCTATTATTGATTTCCTGAAAGAAGGAAAAGTCATCATCATCAATCTGGAAGGAATGAATGTGGATGATGCACAGCACATTATTGATATTATTGTGGGTTGCTGTTATACCATAGAGGGTGATATCAAGCGGATTTCACCCAGTATTTTTATAGCTGCTCCCAGCAACACGGAAGTTAGTGGTGACCTGCTTCAAGGTGCTTTAACGGGAGAGGGAGTTACACTGGATTTGCGTAATAACTTTTAAGAGGATGATGGAAAGGAGTACGAGGGATGATTTCACCGGAAGAGATTTTAGATAAGAAATTTGAAAAGGGTCGTGGATATGACAAGAAAGAGGTAGACGACTATTTACAGGAACTTTATGAGGCATATAGTGAGTTGTACCGCAAAAATGTAGAATACCAGGACCAGATTCAGACGTTGAACAGCGGTCTGCAGCACTATAAAACGATTGAAAAGTCACTTCAGAAGGCTCTGATTCTTGCAGAGAAAACAGCGGATGAAACCATCCAGACAGCCAAACTGAAGTCTGAAAGCATCATTCGGGAAGCGGAAAACAGGGCTGCCATGTATACAGCGGATTCCCGGGCAGAACTGGAAGCCGTTCATGGAAAGACCATTGGACTGATGCAGGAATATGTACGATATAAAGCTCAGTTCAATAAGTTAATCCAGGAACAAATTGAATTGCTCAATGGTTCCCGTTTTGACATTCAGACCGATGATTTGCTGGCATTCCAGAAAATGAATGAGGAATCTGTTAAAGAGCAGGACAATGATTTGGCAGATACCAAACCACTCCCCGGGGAGGAAACTTCCGCAACAACAGAAGGGAATTCGGATTCCAGTGCTGCCAAAGTCAGTTTTGGCGCTGTGGAAGAGACCGATACGAACTATGAAAGTGCCATTCCGGAGACGGCATCCAGCGTGGAAGTATTTCCCGGTTATAAGGTCACTGACGAAATGAATAATCTGGACTATTTGAATGCGGCGGAACGTATGAATGAAGAAGCTTTTCTGAATTCTACCGAGCAATAGAAAGTTCTCTAAGTTACTTTATTGGATTTCAACTGAAGTCCGTAAAGTAACTTTATTTATTATAATGCTTAAGTTAAGGAGATAGAATATGATTTCAAAGGAAATACCCTCTGTTTTGACGGTACACTATGAGGGAAAACCAATTTATGACATTGGGTTTTACTCTGATTTTTCTCATCTGGCGCAGATGTGTGAACCATTGCAGTTGAATAACAGAAAAGTTTGTGTGGTAACAGACAGCCATGTGGCACCGCATTATTTGGAAACGGTGTGTGCTGTGTTTTCTGAGATTTCTCCTACCGTTATACAGTATGTGTTTGAGGCGGGAGAGGAACAAAAAAGTCTTACCACAGTGAAAAATCTGTATGAGCATCTGATTCTCAACCATTTTGAACGACAGGATATTCTGGTGGCACTGGGAGGCGGCGTAGTGGGTGATTTGACCGGGTATACGGCGGCAACCTATTTACGCGGAATTGATTTTATTCAGGTACCTACCAGTCTTCTGGCTCAGGTTGACAGCAGTATTGGTGGGAAAACCGGAGTGGATTTTGACTCCTATAAAAATATGGTAGGAGCCTTTCATCAGCCAAAGTTAGTTTATATTAACACAAATACCCTTACTACTTTGAGTAAACGCCAGTATCTTTCCGGAATGGGAGAAGTTGTCAAATATGGAATCATAAAGGACAAACCTTTCTTTGACTGGATTCTTGAGAAAAAGGATGAAATTCTTGCCATGAATCCGGAAGTTTTGAGAGAAATGATATACCGCAGTTGTGACAACAAGCGGAAAGTTGTAGAAGCAGACCCGTTAGAAAAAGGAGAGCGGGCTCTGTTGAATTTTGGACACACTCTGGGACATGCCATTGAAAAACTCAGCGCATTCCAGTATCTTCACGGAGAGTGTGTCGGCGTTGGAAGTATTTTGGCGGCACGGATTGCAAGAAATAAAGAATTGATTACAGAAAATCAGGAACAGCTTATTGAGACCGCAATTCACAGTTTTTCCTGTCCCGCCATTACTAATTATGATGTGGAAACTGTCATTGAAACGGTGCGTTCAGATAAAAAAATGGCTTCCGGTCAGATTAAATTTATAGTATTAGATGAAATTGGCAATGCTTTGATTAGCAGAGACGTTTCCGACGCGGATATGAGAGCAGTATTGGAGGAATACCATGAGTCAAAGCAGTAGAAGAGCAGGATTAGCGAAAACATTGGTAATTGCCCTGGGAATATTTTTGCTGTTATTGGGGATTGACCAGTATAGCAAATATTGGGCTGTGGCACATTTAAAAAATCAGGATGCCATTTCTTTGATTCCTGGAGTGTTTGAACTTCACTATTTGGAAAATCATGGAGCTGCCTGGGGAATTTTGTCTGGAAAAATGTTTTTTCTGATTGGTATTTCCGTTTTGGTATTGGGATTACTGGTATATTTGTATACCAAAATTCCGGAAGGAAGACATTTTTGGCTTCTCAAAGCCTGTTTTCTCTGCATTTTTGCGGGAACCGTAGGTAACTTGTTAGATCGGGTATTCCATCAATATGTGATTGATTTTTTGTATTTTAAATGGATTGATTTCCCGGTATTTAATGTAGCAGATATATATGTGACTCTGGGAGCTGGTCTTTTAATTGTGGCACTGTTTTTTGTTTATTCAGAACAGGAACTGTCATTTTGGAAATTTTTTAGAGAAAAGTAACCATAATTGTATTATGTAAACTAACAGGAGGATTTGTTGGAGGCTCAGGAAAAAAATTACAAAATTCCGGAGGAATGGTCCGGAAAACGAATCGATGCCGTTTTGGCAGATGTTTTTTCCGAATATACCCGTTCCTTTTTGCAGAAACTAATAAAAGAAGAACGAGTTACAGTAAACGGAAAAAAGGCAAAGGCAAATTACAAATGTAAAGTTGGAGATGAAGTCCGGCTGTCGGTTCCGGAACCCAAAGCAGTGGATATTCAGCCGGAGGCGATTCCTCTTGATATTGTCTATGAGGATTCGGATGTGATTGTTGTAAACAAACCAAAGAATATGGTCGTTCATCCCAGTGCGGGGCATTATGAGGGAACGCTGGTAAACGCCTTGTTGTACCATTGCCAGGGAGACTTGAGTGGAATCAACGGGGAGTTGCGTCCCGGTATTGTACATCGAATTGACAAGGATACAACCGGGCTTTTAGTTGTTTGCAAAAACGATGCTGCCCACAATGCCATTGCAGCACAGTTAAAAGAACATTCTGTTACCCGGCGCTATCTGGCGATTGTCCAGGACAACATAATAGAGGATTCGGGGACGGTAGATGCACCAATCGGGCGCCATCCTGTGGAGCGAAAAAAAATGGCAATTAATTATGCCAACGGGAAACGGGCGGTCACCCATTATAAAGTGTTAGAACGGTTTGGCAAGTATACTTTGATTGCCTGTGAACTGGAAACCGGAAGAACACATCAGATTCGAGTGCATATGGCCAGCATTCATCATCCCTTGTTGGGAGATACCGTATATGGCAGCACGAAGCAGCCTTATTCCCTGCAGGGACAATGCCTGCATGCCAAGTTGATTGGTTTCATCCATCCCACCACAGGAAAATATATGGAATTTGATTCTCCTTTACCGGAATATTTTGAAGCGTTATTACAAAAATTAAGAAAATAAAGAAAAGTTGTGATATTAAACAGGATTCGGGCATTATACTTATGAATTTTATAGACGAGAGCATACTATAAGTGCGAAAGATGGAGGTTATAATGAGTAAAAAAAGACACAAATTCAAAAAGAGATATTTATTGTTTTTATTGATACCAATTCTGGCTGCTGGAATTTTTGTGGCTGCATATATTCATAAACTGAATTCTCAGATTCAGCGTCCGGATGAGGAAAAAGTAGAAGTGAAAGTCAATGAGGATGTGGTTTTGGAAAAAGATGATGAGGATGAGTCTTGGGATATTGCGCTGTTTGGTGTGGATGCCCGGGACAAATCACTGGACAAAGGAAATCGAAGTGATGTGGTTATGATTGCCCATGTGGACGGGAAAACAAAAAAGGTAAATCTTTTTTCCATATACCGCGATTCCTATGTGAATATTCCGGGGAAAGGGTTTGACAAACTGACTCACGCCTATTCTTATGGTGGTTATGAATTGGCTCTCAGTACAATCAATACCAATTATGATATGAACATCAAAAAATTTGTTACAGTAAATTTTGTTGCTTTGGAAGATGCAGTGGATTTATTGGGAGGAATTGAGGTAGATGTGCAACAGGATGAGGTGAAGTGGATTAATGGTTATGTCACCAGTCTTCACAAGGAATCCGGGCTGAATAAGGTTTCTTTGATTAGCGGTCCCGGAAAACAAACTTTGACTGGTTCCCAGGCAGTTGCGTATTGTCGTATTCGTTATACGGACGGTGGCGATTTGAAACGTGCAGAACGGCAGCGTACGGTGTTGAATGAGATGTTTAAAAAGGCAAAAAGTACAGATGTATCCACACTGATGGACATTGTAGATACCATGACAAAGGAGATTTATACGAATTTGAAAACCAGCGAAATTGTATCTCTGGCAAAGGACGTGGCATCTTACGAAATTGACAAGAGCGAGGGATTCCCTTACCATGTGGTAGCTACCAGTGATTGGTGCTATGCAGATTCCAGTAAAAAACTGGCAATTGTAGCCCCTACCAATTATATTGGAGATTTGGAAACGCTTCATAATGATGTATTGGGATATAAAAACTATGTTCCCAGTTCCAAAGTCAAAGAATATGAACAGAGTCTGGCGGGGTACCAGAAACCAGTTACAGAGGATACCACTACAGAAAACAAATGATTTCTATTTACTGATTCAAAAGTTGATATTATAGATTTTAATATTATAGAAAGAAAATGGGCATTGTGAATAATGTCCATTTTTTGCGTATTTACAACTTAAAAATAGACATTTTATACAAAATGTGCTATAATAATAACAGTAACAAGTTGAAAGAAGGCATAGAATGTACATGTTACTTACAGTAGATTCTTGAATGGGAGGCATGACTTATGAGTGATACAATCATTACAATCGGAAGACAATTTGGCAGTGGAGGACGGGAAATTGGAGAAAAGCTTTCCAAGAAATTGAATATTCCTTTCTATGACAAGGATTTATTAAAACGGGCAGCGAAAGAAAGTGGGCTCTGTGAAGAAATTTTTGAAAATTTTGATGAGAAACCAACCAGCAGTTTTCTGTATTCCTTAGTTATGGATCCCTATTCATTGGGATATACTAGTAATGGATTTGAAATGCCGCTGAATCACAAGGTTTTTCTCGCTGCATTTGACACCATCAAAAAGGTTGCAAATGAGGGACCTTGTGTGATTGTAGGAAGATGTGCAGATTATGCTCTTCATGACTATAAGAATTGTGTCAACCTGTTTATACAGGCACCGATGGAGGAACGAATCAAAAGAATTGCAGCAAAGTACAATCTGTCCGATGACAAGGCGAAGGACATGATTATTAAAAAGGACAAACAGCGGGCAAGTTATTACAATTATTATTCTACAAGAAAATGGGCAGACATTAAGAATTACCACATGTCAATCGACAGCAGTCTGTTAGGAATTGACGGAACGGTAGATATGATTCTGGATTTTGTAAAGCGGATATAAATACGATTGCGCAGGCTTTATTGAGAGTCTGCGCAATTATTTTTACTATTCTTTACTATTCAAATCCCGGCGGAACCGTTCTGCACGCCCAATATAAGGAGGCCATCCTTCGATTTCTCCGCTCAGGATTGCCCGGAACATGCGCTTTTTGGCTCCAGGATTGTCTGTATTAATCTGTTTCACCAGTTCCTTTGCATATTGCCGTTTTGTATACCCATCTACAGGGCAGGCACTTTTGGCTACCGGAAGTTGATTTTCTTTTGCAAATCCTATGACATCACATTCTGACATATACATCAATGGACGAATTACCGTCACCTGCATACGGTCCAGGTAAGTCATGGGGGAAAAGGTGTGAAATCTTCCTTCAAAAATTAAGGACAGCATCATAGTTTCAATTATGTCATCCATGTGGTGGGCATAAGCTACCTTATTGCAACCCATTTGTTTAATCCGTTCATTCAGACTTCCTTTTCGCATTTTGGCGCAGAGGGAACAGGGATTTTTTTCCTTGCGTTGTTGAAATACAATTTCTGCAATCTGTGTTTTTTCGATTACATATTCCACATCCAGTTCCTGGCACAAATTTTCAATTGTGCTCATATCCTGAATCCCAAAGCCCAAATCAATGGTAATCGCCTTGAGAGTAAAATGTTTTGGGTAGAACCGGCGCAGATGTGCCAATGCATACAAAAGGGTCAGACTATCCTTGCCACCGGAAACTCCAACAGCAATGCAGTCGCCTTCCTGAATCATACCATAATCATCTATTGCACGACGCACAAAACTCAATAATTGTTGTAACTTCATATTTTTTCTCCTTGCAGTCCGATTAACTATATATGTTCTTTATACTAGTACCTATTATACCTTATTCCAGTCAAAAATGGGAAAAATTTAAAAGGTAATTTTCGTTTCCCTTTTTGCTTCCTGAATTTCAATTTTAAGGCTTTAAATTGAGTTTAAGGTAAACTTATACCTAAAGGTAAATTAAAGAGGCTTATTTCGCAAAATACGAAGCCGGAATAAAACAAAATAAATATAATGGTGGAAATAGAAGTCTTATAATGGTAAAATAGATGATATAATCTATGTTTATGAAGGAGGAAGAAATTATGCCATTTATTAACACAAAAACAAATGTAACAATCAGTAAGGAACAGGAAGAAGCAATTAAGAGTCGTTTTGGGGAAGTGATTTCTGACATTGGAAAGACGGAGTCCTGGTTGATGGTAGGTTTTGAAGAGAAAGCATCATTATATTTTAAAGGTCAGGACAGTCCCTGTGCAATCCTTGACATCAGTTTATATGGAAAGGCTGCACCGGCAGCTTATGAATCATTGACAAAGGACGTGACACAGATTGTATCGGAGGAATTACAACTTCCTTCAGACCGCATCTATGTAAAATATCAGGAAGTAGATTACTGGGGCTGGAACGGCGGCAATTTCTAAATATAATTTTATATTTATTGCAAACTAAGGAATGCTTTGGTATAATGATTTATAGGTCCAACTATTCGTTAAACTCGCGTTTAACGAATAGTTGGATATGGCTACAGGAGTACTAACCCACTATAAATC
>JAQXNR010000125.1 GCA_029098105.1 Lachnospiraceae bacterium | reverse complement strand
GAGGACAGTTTATTTATATAAGATATTACTTTGGTTCAGTGTCTTGCCTTTTTTATTTGGTTTTCAAGGAAAACATCTTACAAATCTGGTTTATGGCGGCGGGAAAACTGCTGTACAAAGTGAAAAATGGAGGTAAAGGTTATGAAAGACAAAATTTTTGGTGTGCTTCAGAGAGTAGGACGCTCCTTTATGCTGCCAATCGCAATTCTCCCGGTAGCAGGTCTGTTGTTAGGAATTGGAGGTTCGTTTACGAACCAGCAGATGCTTACTACTTATGGATTGACAAAAATTATGGGTCAGGGGACGATACTGAATATGTTATTTTCCCTTATGTCCGAGGCAGGTAATGTTATTTTTGCCAATTTGCCACTGATTTTTGCGGTGGGAGTTGCCATTGGTATGGCAAAGCAGGAAAAAGCAGTCGCAGCATTGTCTTCTGTTGTGGCATTTCTGATTATGCATACGGTAATCAGCACGATTCTGCAACTAACGGGACAGGTTACGATTGATGGCAATACGGTAATTTATGGTGAAAATGTGCTGAGCGGTTCCATCACTTCCGTACTGGGAATTCAGTCTCTGCAGATGGGTGTGTTTGGAGGTATCATTGTAGGTCTTGGTGTGGCAGCATTGCACAATCGATTCTATCGCATTGAACTTCCCCAAGTGCTTTCCTTCTTTGGTGGAACCCGGTTTGTACCGATTATTTCCGCACTGGTGTATTTCCTGGTAGGTATTTTGATGTACTTTATCTGGCCTACGATTCAGACTGGAATTTACAGTTTGGGTGGTCTGATTCAGAATTCCGGTTACGCTGGAACCTGGGTTTATGGTTTCATTGAGCGTGCGTTGATTCCTTTTGGTTTGCACCATGTATTTTACCTTCCTTTCTGGCAGACTGGTGTGGGCGGTACGCTGGAAGTTGCCGGAAAAGTAGTAGAGGGTGCGCAGAATATTTTCTTTGCTCAGTTGGCAGACCCGAATACAACACAGTTTGCGGTATCTGCCACCCGCTTTATGTCCGGTAAGTTCCCGCTGATGATTTTTGGACTTCCGGGCGCAGCTCTGGCAATGTACCACTGTGCGGACAGCAAAAATAAAAAAGTAGCCGGTGGACTTTTATTGTCAGCAGCGTTGACTTCTATGCTGACTGGTATTACGGAACCGATTGAATTTACGTTCCTTTTTGTTGCTCCTGTTCTGTATATTATTCACTGTGTATTTGCCGGAGCGGCATATATGTTTATGCATATTTTCAATGTAGGTGTGGGAATGACGTTCTCTGGTGGTTTGATTGATTTGACCTTGTTTGGAATCTTACAGGGCAATAGTAAGACGAACTGGATTTGGGTTGTAATTGTTGGTATTGTATATTTCATCGTGTACTACCTGCTGTTCAGTTTCATCATCCGCAAGTGGGATTTGAAGACTCCGGGTCGAGGTGAGAGCGAGGAAGTAAAACTTTATACCAGAAGCGATGTCAATGCAAAGAAAAATGAGAAGGCAGACAAAGAAGGTTATGATGAGCAGTCTGTTATGATTGCAGAAGGTCTGGGTGGAAAGGACAACATTTCTGATGTGGATTGTTGTGCAACTCGTCTTCGTACTACAGTAAAAGATGCGGGCAAAGTAAAGAAAGATATTCTAAAGCAATCTGGTGCGGCTGGTGTCATTGTAAAGGGAAATGGTGTACAGGTTATTTATGGTCCCCAGGTGGCAGTCATCAAATCCAAACTGGACCTTTATATGAGCAGTGGAGAAGAGGAGACGATTTCCTCCAATTCTGTTGAAGTATCGGAGTCTGCTGTTGAAGAGACAGAGCCGGCAAAGGTTGAGACAGGAAAGAAAGTAGAGGTATATGCACCTTTAATAGGAAAAGCAGTGCCCCTTCAGGAAGTGGGAGACGGTGTTTTTTCTGAAGAAATGATTGGCAAAGGAATGGCAATTGAGCCGGAGGAAGGAAACGTGTATGCGCCGTTTGACGGTGAGGTTTCCATGATTTTTGATACCAAGCATGCCATTGGGCTGACCTCACCAGAAGGGGTAGAACTGATGATTCATGTAGGAATTGATACGGTAAAACTGGGTGGAAAATATTATGACATCAAAGTTGAAACCGGGGACAAAGTAAAGCGGGGACAACTGCTGGCAGAGTTTGATAAGGAAGGAATTGCAGCAGAGGGATACCCTTTGATTACTCCGGTTGTAGTAGGAAACACAGGAGATTGTAAGAGTGTTGTCTTCACCAATACAGAGAAAGCGGATTTGGATACAGTGGTACTAGAGGTAGAAAAATAGTATTCGGTAATTCGAAAATAGAATGTCCTCCTCGCGTGAATTGACTGATTCAGGGAATTTTGGTATACTTTTCCAGGAAGAAGAAAGTTAGCTTGAATTGTAAAAGAGGGATGTGAAACAATGATTACGTTTGATTATTTAATTACGAATCCAAATGGGTTACATGCCAGACCGGCGGGAGATTTGGTGAAACTGGCCAACTCTTTTAAGAGCCATATTTCAATTTATAAAGATGGCAAGTCTGCAGATGCGAAAAGTATTCTCAATGTGATGGCACTGGCAATACGGGAAGGAGAAACCATTACGTTGATTGCAGAGGGAGAGGATGAAGAACTCGCCGCCGACAGCATTCAGGAATTATTAAAGGAGAGAGTATAACTTTTTTTACAAAGAAACAAAGGAGGAAGTAACATGGCAACAGTAGGTAATTCTAAGAGTATTTATTATATTGGGGTGGATGACAGAGACATTGATTTATTTGAAAGCCAGTATATTGTTCCGAACGGAATCGCATATAATTCCTATGTGATTCTGGATGAAAAGATTGCGGTTATGGATACGGTGGATGTGAGAGGACAGCAGCAGTGGGAAGAGAATTTGGTAAAAACGCTGGATGAAAAAAAGCCTGACTATTTGGTTGTCTCTCACCTGGAGCCGGATCATGCAGGAAGCATTTCCCGCTTCTTGGAGTTATATCCGGATGCCAAATTGGTGGGGAATGCAAAAACTTTTGCTATGCTTCCACAGTTTTTGGAAAATGCAGGAAACATTTCAGAAGAAAAAATAATTACGGTGAAAGAAGGGGATACCCTTTCTCTTGGAGAGCATACTCTTCAGTTTTTCATGGCACCGATGGTACATTGGCCAGAGGTTATGGTGACCTATGAGCAAAAGGAGAAAGTATTGTTTTCTGCAGATGGATTTGGTAAGTTCGGTACACTGGACACCGATGAAGACTGGGCATGTGAGGCACGCCGTTACTATTTTAACATTTGTGGAAAATATGGTGCTCCGGTGGCAGCCTTGCTGCGAAAAGCGGCAACACTGGACATTTCTGTTATTTGTCCGCTGCATGGTCCCATTCTTTCTGAGAATCTGGAATACTATATTGGTAAATACCAGACTTGGAGCAGTTACCAGCCTGAGGACGAAGGTGTTTTAATTGCGTATGCTTCGATTCATGGTAATACGAAAAAGGCTGCGGAAAAACTGGCAGAACTGCTGGAGGCAAAAGGTGCGAAAAAAGTAGTGTTAAGTGATTTGGCGCGGGAGGATATGGCAGAGGTAATCGAGGATGCCTTCCGTTATGACAAGATGGTAGTGGCAGCGGCAAGTTATGATGGTGGGGTATTCCCCTGCATGGAAAGTTTTCTTGCCCACCTGAAGTCAAAGGCTTACCAGAAACGTACCGTTGGAGTTCTGGAAAATGGAAGTTGGGCACCGAGTGCTGCAAGAGTGATGAAAGAATACCTCTCTGGTATGAAGGATGTCACTGTGGTGGAGCCGGTGGTTACCATTCGGTCTACAATGAAGGAAGAGGATGTAACTGCGATAGAAGCATTGGCGGATGCCATTCTTTCTTAAAAGAAATATAGTAGTGGAAACATAGAAAAGACCCGGTTTTGGAACTGCTCTGCTTTGGACGAGAGTGGTTCCCGATTCCGGGTCTTTTGCTGTCTTTTATTTTGCTATTTTAGTTATTCATTGGAGGCTTTGACAAAGACATCCAACTGTGCTTTTGCAGCGCCACTGTCAATCAGTTCTTCCGCCATGCGCACCCCGGCTTCCATAGAAGGGCATTTGCCGGCGATGTAGAGAGCAGCGCCTGCGTTTAAAACAACGGCATTGCGGCGGGAACCTTTTTCTCCGTCCAGAATAGCTCGGGTAATCGCGGCGTTTTCTTCTGGTGTACCGCCTACAAGAGCGGATTTGTCACATTTTTCAAAACCGAACTGCTCTGGTTCGATGACGTAGTCTTTAAATTCTCCGTTCCGGATTTCACATACCGTGGTAGGCGCACTCATGGAAATTTCATCCAGTTTGTCCTGACCATATACCACCATTGCACTCTTTACTCCCAGGTTGCTCAAAACCTGTGCCAGAGGTTTTACTAAAGATTCATCGTAAACTCCCATCAACTGCATATTGGCTCCGGCAGGATTGGCAAGGGGACCAAGAATGTTGAAGATGGTGCGGATTCCCAGTTCCTTGCGCACGGGACCTACATATTTCATAGAAATGTGGTAGTTCTGTGCAAACAGAAAGCAGATGTGGATATTCTTTAATAATTCTGCGCTTTTTTCCGGGGAAACACTGATGTTTACCCCCAGGGCTTCCAGACAATCCGCTGCCCCGCTCTTGCTGGAAGCAGCCCGGTTGCCATGTTTGGCAACGGGCACTCCGGCAGCAGAGGTAACCAATGCAGAAGTGGTGGAAATGTTAAAGGAGTTGGAACCATCTCCACCGGTACCAACAATTTCTAATACATCCATATTGTGTAATAATTTTACGCAGTGACTCCGCATTTCTTCTGCGGAAGCAGTAATTTCCTCGATGGTCTCGCCCTTCATGGAGAGGGCGGTAAGGTAAGCGCTTTTCTGTACTTCGCTGGCTTCTCCGTCCATGATTTCCTTCATAACACCCTTTGCCATCTCGTATCCGATGTCTTCTTTGTTTGCTAGTTTCAAAATTGCTTCTTTAATCATATTTCATACCTCCAAAATATAAATATTGCTAGGTAATTGCGAAACAAGGTGTTTATTCAATTGAAATACATGAATTTCGCAATTACCTAATAAATATTGCCAATGCCGGGGAACCTGTCCGGCAACTGGGGGGAGATTCTGTCAACAGGCATAAAAAAACGTCCCTGACAGAATCTTAGATTCTGTCAAGGACGGAAACATCAAATTCTTCCGCGGTGCCACCTTGATTCACGAATTCTTCGTGCTCTTAACGGATACTAACATATCCTGTGCATGTAACGTATGCCTTACGTCAAGGCTACTGGGTTACGAAACGGCAAAAGCCAATATGTAACGGTTCACCATGCCCTCCGTGGTCCATTTAATAAACTGCGTTCTGCCAGGTTCTCAGCCTCCCCGGCTCTCTGTGAGTGCAACATTTATTGTTATCTCCACATCAACGGTTTTCTTTGTTCCTATTATAGTACCGCAAAATCTATTTTTCAAGTGTTTTTTGCGGAAAATAAGATGGTTGCGATATAAATGTAGGTATATTATAATATGCTAAGAGTTGGCAAATGATGTCGCTGAAAGGGTATATACTAAATTAACATAGACAATTGCCAAACTTGTATACTTCAATTGGATAAGCATAATTTATATATAAATGAGTGCCTTTGCACCGACCAAAGGGAGGGCAATGAAGCGAATGTTATATAAATTATGCTTATATATTAGAAGTATTTTGTTTGGC
>JAQXNR010000124.1 GCA_029098105.1 Lachnospiraceae bacterium | reverse complement strand
AAATGAGTGCCTTTGTCCGACCGAAGGGAGGACAACGAAACGAATGCTATATAAATTGTGGTTATTATATTAGAAAACTCTTTTCTAATATAAACCAACAGAAAAATGATATTGTATTCTAATCTCAATTTAACATGGTGTGTTCTACTCTTTACCTAGAAAACGGTAAGGAGGTGGAAACTAAAATGTGGGAACGTCTATGGAGAATTATTTGTGATTTAGCAGCAGCAAGATAATTGCTAATCAATTAAGGAAGCCATCCCCGGCTTCCTTTTTCTCTCCAACTACAAATTTTGAATTTTCGTTGCATAGTAATAAATAAACTCAGTCAGTGTGGGAACACCCTTTTCTGAATTGATTCTGGCGGTATAATTCTCCAACAGGTCATCTATGTCACTGCTTCGCCAGGCTTTGTTAATCGCATTCTGCATAGCCCGTTCTACGCTGGTATCGGTTTTTCCGTATTTGGCAGCAATTTTTCCATTAATGTTCTGTGTATCGTCGTTAATTACGAGAATAATCGCTTCTGTAAGGTATTTGTAACCAATGAGCCGGGGACTGATTCCAACTGCATTCAGTTCTGCGACGACAAGCCGTTGAATCCGCTTAGAATCGTCGTTTTCAACAGGTAAATTCTCATAGCGCTCAATGTCGGGCTGCATATTATTTTGAATAATCTCTTTCATCATAATGAGAAAATCAATCGCTTTTTTCTCGGAATAATCATCTTCGTGTTTATACATGATAAAGTCAGCACCCAATTCCCGGGCATAGGTATAAATCGTGCTGCTGGAATTGTTTGTTGTAATTAGAATAAACGGCTTGATAGAAAGAGCTAGTTTTTTCAGTTCCTGCAAAAAGAGCAGACCACTGCCTTTCCCTTCGTGTAGTTCCAAATCTAAAATAATCGCATCTGGCATGCTCTCCTGGGTTATACTGATGGCGCGGTATGCATTATTCGTAATCGAGACAATGTTAATCCGTTCATTGTTTTCCGTATATTTCACAAAACGGTTACAAGTGTTGGCATCGTCTTCAATAATCAATATATTTAATGGTCGCTCCATATCTCTCACTCCAATTCGTAGTGACAACATTATATAACAAAAACCAACAATTTCCAACAAAAAATAACATAATCGAATGAATGGGAAAAATATGACAGGAAAATATAATGTTTATGGTTGAATAGAATTTGGCATTTTAATTCAGAACAAGGCGGGTACTGGGATGAAGAATGTTTTAATTGTAGAAACTGGTTGTAGTTTTCGTGACAAACTTGAAAAAATTGTAACTGCGTGTGGAGCAAAGGCATTTGTGGTGGACAATCTTTCGGATGCCAATCGGATGATGAAGGGGTACTATATTGATTTATTTATAGTGGATACTATGTTGAAAGGTGATTCAGAGGGTGAGGGTTCGGGAAAGCAGTTTATTATGGACGTTCGGGATATCCCCCGGTATGTAATGGCGGCAATGATTGTAATTACTTACAATGAAAAACAGGATTTGATGTATTATAGACAGTTTCATTGTTTTCGCACGATGCATAAAAACACTAAATTGTTGGAGGTAAAGTGGGCAATTGAGGAAGCATTAGAGTTGCCGCGTCTACAGTTGAAAAAGAAGGAATACATTAATATACGAGCGCAACAGATTATAGTAATTAAAAAAATTAGTAGTGTTATATACATAACAAAGTCAAAGGGTATTATGACAATGCATTCGATAGATGGGGAGTGTGAGATTGAATATTCTACGCTGTTTGTTCTGCTGGAGGAATTAGATGCACCCCAGTTTGCACAATGTAATCGGAACACAGTCTTGAATATGGAATATATAGAACAGATTAATCCAACCATGTGTGAAATCGTTTTGAAAAAAGGTTATGGCAGGCTGAAGATTGGAGTCAGACTAAAAAAACGTTTTATGGAGAGGTACCAAAGATGGCGGGAAGACTATATTTGACGATGCAGATAATGACAGCTATCGTGTGGATTTACAATATATTTAATAAAAAATTTCGTTTGCATGTATTAAATATTATTACAGTGATTGCAGGTGTTATGACAGCGAGCATACTCAATCGTTATGAATTCGTAAACCAGTGGGGCATTGGCATTATAGTATATATAGAACTGTTTGTTTTTTGTTTGATTGAATTTGAATTTCCGGTATTTCAGTCCGTTGAGCGATTCATTGTTACAGTGATACTTGTTTTTATGGGACAGGTAGTTGCCGGACTGCCTGTATTAATAGCGAATGAATATGTAGAGTTGAATTGCGATGTTCAATATTTGTTGATTAATATAATTCTTTTAATCAGTTCACTAATTTTAACCCGTATCGTTACTATAGGAAAGTTGATGGATAAATATTGGAATGATATAAAGCGAAAAATTTTTCTGGGAATTGCGTTCGGGATGGTGATTGTACTTTACCTGATATATTATATACGGCAGTATCATGCAATCCATATTAGTATGTATTTTATAATTGTAGTTTTACTGGTTGGATTTTATTTTATGTATTTACATGGAATTGTCACGGACTGTCAATTAAAAAAGAGCGAGCAGGAGCGGGAAGTGGAAAGAAAGTATGATGGCGCCTATAACAATTTAGTTGACGCTGTGCGGATGCAGCAACATGATTTTAAAAATCATATTCAGGCAATGCTGAGCATTGCCGATTCTGGTAAAGATTCCCGGGAAATCTGCGAACAACAGCAAGAGTATTGTAGAGAGGTAATGGGAATGCTTTCGGATAGCAAAGTATTGTCCAATGTAAACAGTCATCCTCTGGCAGGATTTATTTACGATAAGATTCGCATGGCAAAGGAATTGGGTATTCGCACCGAAAGCAATTTGCGGGTAAATCAGTGTGAGGTTGGAATTCCACTCTATGAAATTATAGAAATGGTTGGAATTTTATTGGATAACGCATATGAAGAGGTTGCAAACCTGGAAAAGGAACGGCAATGTGTGGAAATAAAATTGCGGGAAGAGGAGGGGTTACAACTGCAGATTGGGAATCCGACTACTCTTGAACGGGTAGAAGAATTTTTTTGCCTGATGGACAAAGGAAAAAGCACGAAAGGAAAGGGTCGGGGGTTAGGTCTTGCCAAAATACAGGAGTATTGTAAACAGTATGATTTAGACGTTCTGGTGGAAATAAAGAAGAGGGAGAATGGGAACTGGATTTATATTGGGTTGCATGTAGAAAATTTGGATAAATGATTTGTATTTCCTTCCTTCAAATGATATAGTGTATAGGTAGTGCAAAAAATTGTTGGCACAACAACGCTAAATATTTTACGGAAGGAAAGGCAGATTACGATGAGGAAAAACAGGCGAAGAGCGAGAGTTTTGTCGATGGTGCTTCTGGTTCTTTTGATGACGGGTATGCTGTCTGCATTTGCGGCAGAAAAGCAGGACAGTGAAGCGTCGCCGGAGACAACCGAACAGGTACAGATTAATGGTGTGGAGGATTTGGATGGGAAGACCATCGGGGTACAGTTGGGAACTACTGGTGACACCTATGCCTCCGACTATGAGGGCGACGATGCAGGCACCAAAATTGAGCGGTTCAATAAGGGAGCAGATGCGATACAGGCATTAAAGCAGGGGAAAATAGACTGCGTAATTATTGATGAGCAACCTGCAAAATCCTTTGTGAAAAATAATCCCGGTCTGCGTATTCTGGAAGAGGCGTTTGCCTTGGAAGATTATGCTATCTGTGTGGCAAAGGGAAATGATCCGCTGCGCAATTCTCTGAATGCAGTGTTGGATGAGTTGAAGGAAGACGGTACGCTGGATTCTATTATTTCGAATTATATTGGTGACAATACCGGAAAGAATCCATACCGGTCCCCGGAAGATGTGGACCACAGTCAGGGCAAATTAATTATGGCGACTAATGTTGCTTTTCCGCCCTATGAATTTTATGAGAACGGAAGTGCTACGGGTATCGATGTAGATTTGGCCACGGCGATTGCTGACCGGATGGGAATGGAATTGGAAATTCAGGATGTGGAGTTTGATTCTATTATTACGGCAGTACAGTCGGGAAAGGCTGACATGGGAATTGCCGGGATGACCGTAACCGAAGACCGATTGAAAAATATTGATTTTACCGATTCCTATACGACATCAAAACAGGTTATTATTGTAAATTCCGGCGAGACGGTTCAGGAAACTGGAACCACTGGGAAACTTACCTTTAAAGAAAAGTTATACCAGAATTTTGTTCAGGATTCCCGCTGGAAATACCTTGCAAAGGGACTGGTCAATACTCTGATTATTACTTTTTTTGCAGCACTCATTGGTATTTTCCTCGGATTTTTGATTGGAATTGTCCGGGTTACTCACGACAAAAATGGCACACTGGGATTTTTTAATGCCATCTGTAAAATATACCTGACGGTTGTCCGGGGAACCCCGATGATGGTTCAGTTGCTGATTATTTATTATGTTATTTTCGCCTCTATGAATATGAATAAGGTGCTGGTGGCAATTATTGCTTTCGGGTTAAATTCCGGTGCCTATGTGGCAGAGGTGGTACGCTCCGGTATTATGTCTATCGACAACGGACAGTTGGAGGCAGGACAAAGTCTGGGACTTAGTTTTGGACAGACCATGACATTGGTAGTGCTGCCCCAAGGTTTTAAAAATGTATTGCCGGCATTAGGAAATGAATTTATTTCCTTATTGAAGGAAACTTCCATCAGTGGTTACATTGGTCTGATGGATTTGACCCGGGGTGGCGATATTATTCGAAGTACCACATGGGAGGCGTTTATACCGCTGGTTGCGGTAGCACTGATTTACTTGTTCCTGGTTATGCTCCTTTCTGCTGGAGTGAATCGTTTGGAAAGGAGGTTGAAACGGGATGAGCGGTAATCATAACGAAGTTTTACTGGAAGTAAAAGATTTGAAAAAATCCTACGGCGACCATCTGGTGTTGGATGGAATCAACACGACGATATCAAAAGGAGAGGTGATTGCCATTATTGGTCCTTCCGGATGTGGAAAATCTACGTTTCTGCGTTCTTTGAATTTGTTGGAACATCCGGACAGTGGAAGCATTTTGTTTGAGGGTAGAGACTTAATGGAACTCATTTCCAAAAAGGCGGGACGGCAGGGCGCCAGAGAACTGAATGCACTGCGGGAGAAAATTGGAATGGTATTCCAACAGTTTAATCTGTTTCCGAATATGACGGTCAAAGAGAATATTATGCTGGCTCCGGTAAAATTGAAACTGTTGACAAAGGAGGAGGCATCCGCAAAGGCAGAGGAACTGCTGAACCGGGTGGGACTGGCGGACAAAGCGCAGGTGTACCCCAATATGCTCTCCGGTGGACAGAAACAGAGAATTGCCATTGCCCGGGCGCTGGCGATGAATCCGGCACTGATGCTTTTTGATGAGCCCACTTCGGCATTGGACCCGGAGATGGTAGGTGAAGTTTTGAATCTGATGAAACAACTGGCAAAGGACGGAATGACAATGGTAGTGGTAACCCATGAGATGGGATTTGCAAGAGAGGTTGCGAACCGGGTTATGTTTATTGATGAGAAGAATATTATGGAAGAGGGGACTCCGGAAGAAATCTTTTCTCATCCGAAAAATCCCAGATTGCAGGATTTCCTTGCAAGGGTGCGCTAGGAAATAGAATATGGAGGTGCAGATAGTGAGGCAGAATAAATACGAAAAAAGGAAAAACTGGTGTATGGCAATGCTGGTTCTGTTGCTGGCAGTTAGTTTGCTGGGGAGCGGAACCGGTATCGTATGCAACACGAAAGCGGAGAATGATGACAAGACATTTATTGTGGGATTTGATGCGTCTTTTCCGCCATACGGATACCAGGATGACAGTGGAGAATATGTAGGATTTGATTTGGATTTGGCCCAGGAAGTGTGTGACCGCAATGGCTGGACATTGGTAAAGCAGCCGATTGACTGGGATTCCAAGGACATGGAACTGAATTCCGGCTCCATAGACTGCATTTGGAACGGCTTCACTATGAATGGAAGGGAATCGGATTATACCTGGTCTGTTCCCTATGTTGACAATTCTCAGGTGGTGATTGTAAAGGCGGATTCGGATATTCAGAAACTTTCGGATATGTCTGGAAAAGTGGTAGCGGTACAGGCGGACTCTTCTGCTCTGGCGGCTTTTACCGGGGAGGATGCCACGAAAGAAAATCAGGCACTCTGCAAGTCTTTTGCAGATTTGCAACAGGTGGGAGATTACAACAGTGCTTTTATGAATCTGGAAAGTGGAATGGTGGATGCTATTTGCATGGACATCGGGGTGGCAAAATACCAACTGGAATCCCGGGGGGCGGCTTTTCGGATGTTGGAGGAGAGTGTTTCTTCAGAGCAGTACGGCATTGGCTTTAAACGGGGCAATGAGGAATTGCGGGATGTTGTGCAGAATACCTTGTTTGCCATGGTTCAGGATGGTACCTTTGATGCGGTTGCAAAGGAGTGGGGACTGACAGATTGTGTTTGTCTGGCAGACCATGTTCCGGATGATTTTGTGGCACAGACAGGCGACAAAAAAGAGCAAAAGGCAGAGGGGAAAAAGGAAACTGCGGTTTCGGCGGAGAATGCAGAAAACACTGGGAAAAGTCCGGTAAAGAGTGGATTTTTCTCCATTGTAAAACAGTTGGGAGAAGGAATGCTGGCAACGTTAGCAATTTTTTTCCTTACTTTGTTATTTTCTCTACCTTTGGGACTGCTGCTCACCTTTGTGAGGATGTCCCGTTTCCGGGTATTGCAGTGGATTGCCCGTATTTACATATCCATTATGCGGGGAACTCCTCTCATGTTGCAGTTGTTGGTTGTCTTTTTTGGACCGTACTACCTGTTCCATGTGAACCTGCCTTATAGTTACCGATTCTACGCGGTTATTATTGGATTTTCATTGAATTACGCTGCTTATTTTGCTGAAATTTTCCGCGGGGGAATTCAGAGCGTTCCGGTTGGACAGCGGGAGGCGGCTTCAGTTCTCGGTTATAGCCGGGTTCAGACCTTTACGAAAATTATTTTCCCTCAGATGGTAAAACGAGTTATGCCACCGGTGACGAATGAGGTCATCACCCTGGTAAAGGACACGTCGCTTGCCTTTGCTCTGGCATATACGGAAATGTTTACGCTGGCAAAGCAGATTGCAGCGGCACAGACCAGTATTCTGCCCCTGTTTATTGCCGGACTGTTCTATTACATCTTTAATTTTGTAGTAGCATTTGTCATGGAAGGAATCGAAAAGAAATTGGATTACTATCGCTAGGAGGTGGCAGAATGAAAATATTGGAAATGAATCATATAAAAAAGAGTTTTGACGGCAAAGAAGTGTTGCAGGACATTAGTTTTTCCATAGAAGAAGGGGAAGTGGTTTCCATCATTGGACCTTCTGGCAGCGGGAAATCCACGTTGCTGCGAT
Source organism: Lachnospiraceae bacterium (assembly GCA_029098105.1). GTDB lineage: Bacteria > Bacillota > Clostridia > Lachnospirales > Lachnospiraceae > NC2004. The sequence continues at coordinate 4,603 of JAQXNR010000124.1, read as the reverse complement.
GTGCCACTTTTTTGGAGCAGATGGATGATGGAACACTGGCATACTGTGAAGAGCCGGTAGTTACCCGGGATGAGGAAACTGGAAAGATTTCCTATCCGCCCCGGAAAAAAATGCGGGAAGTGCTGATGGATTTTGGTCTGGTATTTCAGAATTTTAATCTGTTTCCTCATTACTCTGTTATAAAAAATGTGGTGGATGCTCCTCTTTGCATTCAAAAGAGGAACCGGGAAGAGGTTTTCAAAGAGGCGCGGGAACTGCTGGCAAAGGTGGGACTCGCTGACAAGGAAAATGCTTACCCTTGTGAATTGTCTGGCGGGCAGCAGCAAAGAGTTGCGATTGCCAGAGCACTTGCCATGAAACCGAAAATGCTGTATTTTGACGAGCCGACTTCCGCTCTGGACCCGGAGATTACAGCGGGTATTTTAAAGATTATGAAGCAGTTGGCGCAGGAGCATATGACGATGGCGATTGTCACCCATGAGATTGATTTTGCCAGGGCTGTGTCAGACCGGGTTATTTTCATGGATGGAGGCAAAATTGTGGAGGAAGGAAAACCGGAGGATGTGATTGACCATCCACAGAATGAAAGGACGCAGGCATTTTTGAAGAAATTGAGTTATTAGATGCAGAAAGACAAAAAATATGATGATAGATTTACATATAAAAATCTATCATCATATTTTAGAGTGTTTACTGCAATTCCGAGGTGGAGACACTGGGAAGATTCCCCAGGTTGTTTGTTTCCGTTCCATCGGGCAGAGATTTCAAATACTGGCTGTCCTTTCGGTGGGCAATTCCCACGCCTTTAATGTCACCGTTTTTTGCCATTGCTACGCCATTTTCCTTTGTCACGGTACTTCCGTCTGACAACTGGTAACCGACAATCCTGCCACTTTGTTTGACAAGACCGGTGATGCTTTTGGCATCGGGTTTGGCATCCGGAATGTCATCCATCGCTGCCATGGGAAGTGCAGTGCGCATATCATTTTTCAGCATACGTTTCGTCCTTTCTGTATTCACCGCAGAGTCAAAGATTCTGCGGCGGTTTTATACAGGACTAGTATGTGTAATTCAGACGTAAGTATTCACGTTTGCTCCGGTCAGGAGTTCCTCTAATTTTTTTAATTTTTCGTTGATTTCGGTCACTGCCGCTTCGGTTTCCGAAAGAAGAGTATCGGCATCTTCCAGTTGCTGGTTCATATCCTGCTGGTTATTTGTTCCGGTGGGCTCCTCTGCTTTTTCGGTTTTCCTCTTTTCCTGGAGTTTTTCCTGCTGTTCGTCCTCTTTCTGACGTTCTTCCTGTTTCTCCTTGATTTCTTCCATCTGCTCATCCAGATGTTCTTTTGCCTGGTTGACTAAATCGCCGACCAGTTCTCTGGCAGTGGATTCTTTGATTGCGTCTATTTCCCGGTTTGCCGTTCCCATAACATTTACTTTCAGGTGTTCCATTTTTACGGATTCCACCATCTGCATATCCATTTTAATGTTTTTGATGGCATCCTGTAACTGTCCCTGATGAAAATCCATACTTTTGTTCAGTGCAGCAACTTGACTTTCGTATTCGCAGATGTTGGGGCCTTGACGCAGTTCCTCAAGACGGTTGTGTTCTTCTTCACTCAGAAGAAACGCCGGGTTTGTCTGGGCATAGTAATTTTTGTCCAGTAGTGCGGCATCTTCACTGGAAAGACCATATTGTGCAATGAGTTCGGTTTTCTGTTCCCGGGCAGCCCGGTAACCGGCATAGGAAGAATCCATTGCTTTTTTGTTGGCAGTAATGCTCTTGGCGTGCTGGTCAATCAGATCAGTAAAGGAAGATTCCATATCCACAGCCTTGCGCATCACCTGCTGAATCAGACTTTTTGTTTTCTGCTGGGATTGAACCACCACATCATTGCCTGTAGTTTTCGTTCTTGTTTGAACAGACTGGATTCCCAACGGGTTAGAGCCGGATGGGACATTTTGTCTGCTTAAATTGATGTGTAAATCCATAATAACGCCTCCTTGCGTATCGAAAAATCCTTTTATAGTTTTGATTCCTATAATATTATATCGGCATTTCACGAAAAAAATAAAATTGTAATATAATAAAAAATCCGTTATACTAAAACATACTAGGATAGCGGATTCTTTTGCGAAAAAATAAGTTAGGAGGATGCAGGATGAAAAAAGCAGCAGCGTGGTTTCTCACTCTTGTTATGGTTTTTGCTATGACCGGATGTAACAAAAAGGAGAACGATTCTACAAAGGAGAAAGCAGACACAAAGGCAGAGGCAACCACTCAGGCGGAGGAGGCTGCCGGTTCCGAGAACATGATTCCCAACGGGGAATTTAATGACGGTGTGGGCAAATGGAATGTCTATACGAATGGTGGCAGTGGCAGTTTGTCTGTGAATGCAGACAAGCAGTTGGAAATTAAGATTACAAACCCGGGAACGCTGGAGTATGCTGTACAGGCATATTTGGATGGATTCGCTCTGGAATCGGGATGCAAATATACCTTTAGTTTTGACATCAGTGCTTCTGTGGAGCGGACGGCAGAATGGCGAATTCAGATTAACGGAGGGGATTACCATGCCTACGTTTCCGACAAGGTGCCTCTTACAAATGAGATGCAGCACATTACAAATACTTTTGAGATGACGGAAGCATCGGACCCGGCACCGCGCTTGTGCCTGAATCTGGGGAAGATGGAAGGCGATGCAGAGGATTTGGGAGAGCATTCGGTGTATGTGGATAACTTTGAACTGTATTTGGAGGATGCTTCCAACAAAGTAGAAACGTCAGAAGAAGTTAAGACTTCAGACATCAATCTGGACCAGATTGGATATTTGCCCAAGGATACGAAGAAGGCGGTACTGCGTGGGGAGGAAGTGGACAGTGAATTTGAGGTAGTGAACGCCCAGACCGGAGACAGTGTATACTCTGGTAAAGTAGAAGACATAAAAGCGAATGGCAGCAGTGCAGAGAATACCGGAGTCGCAGATTTCAGTGAAGTTCAGGAGCCGGGTACCTATAAACTGGTGAGTAAGAAGAATGGGGAATCAGCAACCTTTGAAATTGGAGAACAGGTTTATGATGACCTCTCAAAAGATGTTTTAAAAATGTTGTATTTGCAGCGCTGTGGGCAGGAATTGTCAAAGGAACAGGCGGGAGATTATGCCCACGGAGCATGTCATACTTCGGAGGCTGTAGTTTATGGAACAGATACCAAAAAGGATGTGTCCGGTGGATGGCATGACGCCGGAGATTATGGACGGTATACTGTGTCGGGCGCAAAGGCGGTAGCAGATCTTATGCTGGCTTATGAAAATAATCCTTCTGCTTTTGGAGATGATACGGGAATCCCGGAGAGTGGAAATAAGGTTCCGGATATTTTGGATGAGGCTCGCTACGAATTGGAGTGGCTTTTGAAAATGCAGGAGAAGTCTGGTGGTGTTTACCATAAGGTGAGTTGTGCCAATTTCCCGGAAACAGTCATGCCTCAGGAGGAAACTCAGGAACTGGTGTTGTCTCCTATTTCCAATACGGCGACGGGCGATTTTGCTGCAGTTATGGCGATGGCGGCAAGGGTGTTTAAGAGTACCGATTCGGCTTTTGCAAAGGATTGTCTGGCGGCTTCCAAAAAGGCAGTTAGCTATTTGCAAAAGCATAAGGATGAGGGTGGATTCACGAATCCAGAGGGAATCGAAACGGGAGAATACCCGGATGAAAAGTGTACCGACGAATTATTCTGGGCACTGGCAGAGTTGTATAAGACAACGGGCAGCAAGAGTTACCATAAAAGTCTCAAAAAAATCAACGTGCTAAATGCTCCTGGCGGATTTGGCTGGCAGGATGTGGGTTACTATGGAGTCTGGGCGTATTTGACCAGTGATGGACAGGATTCTGCTTATGCGAAAGAATTACAGGACCGATTTGATTATGGTTTAAAGGAAATTGTGGAAAACGGTAAAGCAGATGCATACAACTCCACAATGGGAGACAGTTACTGCTGGGGCAGTAACATGGTGATTGCCAACAATGCCATGATGCTCTGGATGGCAGACCGTATTTCAGAAAATGCAGAGTACCGTCAACTGGCAAAAGAACAACTGCATTACCTTCTCGGCAAGAATACAAACTCTTATTGTTATGTAACCGGATATGGGGCATTGTCACCCCAAAATCCCCATCACCGTCCTTCCCAGGTATTGGAACAGGCGATGACGGGAATGCTGGTAGGGGGACCGGACAGTAATCTGGAAGACCCTTATGCAAAAGCAACTCTTGCTGGTACTGCTCCGGCAAAATGCTATGTGGACAATGTACAGAGTTTCTCTTGTAATGAGGTGACTGTGTACTGGAATTCTCCGCTGGTATATGTGCTCTCTGCAATGAGCAAATAAAGTTGCAGTTATTTCAAAAACATTCGAATTAATTTTTCATAGAAGGTTTTATATGGCTGGTACCGCATGGGTAAATCCAGCCATGTTTTTTTGTCTACAATGCTTTTGTAGTGGGAAAAAGCAGCAAAGCCATCTTTGCCGTGGTAGAACCCCAGACCGCTTTCTCCGACACCGCCGAAGCCCATGTTGGAAGTGGCAAGATTAAAAATGTTCATGGG